>JAKSBY010000207.1 GCA_022360855.1 Sphingomonadales bacterium
ATCGGCACTGAAATAGCGGATCGTGCCGCCGACGGAACCTTCGCCGAAATAGGTCGGCTGCGGCCCGCGCAGAATCTCGACGCGGTTGAAATCGAACAGGTGGAAGTCGCGCTGACGGGAATTCGGGCTCGTCGTCGGGATATCATCGACGAATTGTGTGACAACGGTTTGCGAGGGGAGGATGTCCAGCGTCGACTGTGAAACGAGCTTGGAAATGCCCCGGATCGAAACCTCGTTGGCGTTGGGCCCACGATCATTGAAGTCGAGACCGGGGGTTCGGCGCGCGATATCCGAGAAATCCAGAATACCGGCGCCCTCGATTTCCTGCTGGCCAAAGGCACGGATGCTCTGGCCGATGTCTTGCGCCGACTCTTCGCGGAATCGCGCCGTGACGATGATTTGGCTCATCGCGCCTTCTTCGTCCCCCGCATCGGTGTCCGGGGCATCGGTGTCCTGCGCCCCGGCAGCCAAACTGCCGAGCGCGACCACAAAAATGGATGTTCCTAGCAACAGGCGCTTCATTTTCGGCGCTCCCTCCCGGTTTTTGGCCCACGGCCGGCGCGCGCGGGCTTATCTCAGCTTCATACGACATCGCGCCCCGGCGCGCTGGTCGAGGCGGCACCGAGTTCGGGGCCAGCGTTACTTTCTGCTGACACAGGGGAAATTTGGTTCTGTTTGCCTGGGACCTTCAGCGCCGGTCCCGCAGGTCACAAAACGACCGTGCGCAGCCCATTTAGGAACACGCGATGCTCCGCATGCCATTTGATGGCGCGGGACAGCACCGAGGCCTCGACTTCCCGGCCGATGGCGATCATGTCTTGAGTCGTCGTGGCATGGGACACGCGCCTGACGTCCTGTTCGATGATCGGGCCTTCGTCGAGGGCTTCGGTCACATAATGCGCGGTCGCGCCGATGAGCTTGACACCCCGGGCATGCGCCTGGTGATAGGGCTTGGCACCCTTGAAGCTGGGCAGGAAGGAGTGGTGAATGTTGATGCACCGGCCGGCCAGCCACGCACTGAAGTCATCCGACAGGATCTGCATGTAACGGGCCAGTACGACCAGTTCGGCACCGGTTTCATCGATCAGGTCCCGGAACGCCGCCTCTTGCCGGGGCTTGGTTTGCTGGGTGATCGGCAGGTGGCGAAAATCCAGCCCGCGGCTCGCGACCTCGCCGCGCAGGACGTCATGGTTGGAGACGACACCGACGATATCGATCTTCAAGCC
>JAKSBY010000307.1 GCA_022360855.1 Sphingomonadales bacterium
CCGGTAATCACCGCGACCTTGCCGTCTCCTGGCGTCGTGACGTCGGAGGTCATCGCCGTCAGCCCAGCTTGTGGCCGGCGATGTGTCCGCCGTCCAGGGCGTAGATCGTGCCCGTAGTGAAGCTTGCGGTCGCCAGGTGGGCGATCGCGTCGGCGGCTTCCTCGGCCTCGCCGATGCGGCCCAGCAGATGCAGGCCGGCGAGCTGGTCTATGTCCTCGATGCCGTTCCTCGGGTGGATCGGCGTGCGCACGATACCGGGCGCGATGGTGTTGAAGCGGATATTGTCCTGGCCGAACTCGGCGGCGAGCTGGACCGTGAGCGCGTGGATCGCGCCTTTGCTGGCGACCGGTGCGGAGGCGGGCACGCCGCCGAGCGCGTGGCTGACCAGCACGGTGCCGATATTGACGACGCTGCCGCCGCCCTGGCGCCGCATCGCCGGGACCACCGCCTGGGTCGTCAGGTAGGTGCCCTTGAGGTTGATGCCGTAGAAGCGGTCGAGATCGGCTTCCGCGACGTCGAGAAACGGTTTGGGCGAGAATACGCCGGCATTGTTGACCAAGACGTCGATGCGGCCGAACGTCTCGAGTGCCGTTTCCGCCAGGCGGGCGCCGACCGCCTTGTCGCTGACGTCGCCGGGCACCAGCAAGACATTTTCCGGCGCGCCGAGTTCTTCATGGCCCGACTGGAGCCGTTCGGCATTTACCGAGTTGAGGACCAGGTTGGCGCCGCGCTTGAGGAAGAGGCGGGCGGTCGCTAGCCCGATGCCGGTGGACGCGCCGGTGATAATGACGGTTTCGGTTGCGCTGGGCATTTCGATCTCCTGCGAATGATCCGTGATCGGCGCGAAGATAGGTGTTGCCAGCCTTTGTGATAACCCGAAGAGTATGATAAGGATTTATGCGTAAATCACACAAATAGGGGCATGGATGGACAATCTCGCAGGCATGCGGGTGTTTCAGAGGGTGGTCGAGGACGGCAGCTTCTCCGCCGCCGGCCGGCGGCTCGGCATGGCGCCGTCGTCGGTGTCGCGGGCGATCGGTGATCTGGAACGGGATCTCGGCGCGCGGCTGTTTCAGCGCACCACCCGCAAGCTCAGCCTCACCGAGGCCGGCCAAGTCTATTTCGAGCGCACGGGCAAGATTCTGAATGATGTCGACGAGGCCCGGCTGGCGGTCGGCCAAGTCGGCGGGGCGCCGAGTGGTATCCTGCGCGTGACCACGCCGTCTGGCATCGGGCGCGAGATGATCGTGCAAGCCTTGCCCGATTTCCTCGCCGCCTATCCAGGCATCCGCGTGGTCCTGACAATGAGCGATACTTTGGTCGACTTGGTGGCCACGGGCATCGATCTCGGTATCCGCGTCGGCCGGCTCGCCGATTCCAGCCTGATCGCCCGCAAGATCGCGGATAGTCCCAGGCTGCTATGCGCGAGCCCCGGCTACATCGCCCGCGAGGGCGCGCCTGCGCATCCTTCCGAGCTGGAGGCGCGCAACTGCCTCACCTTTCGCCGCCATCCGGGTGCCAATATCTGGCAGTTCCAGCGCAACGGCGAGAGGGCCGAAGTCAAGGCCAGCGGCAATTTCTTCGCGCCCGACGCCAATGCGCTGAGCGCTGCCGCCGTGGCCGGCATGGGGCTGATTATCCTGCCCGACTGGAATATCGGCCAGGAACTCAGGAGCGGCGCCTTGCGGCCCGTGCTGACCGACTGGCAGATTGACCCGCCGACAAGCCCGATCTACGCCGTCTATCCTCACCAGCGCCTCCTGGCACCCAAGGTTCGTGTCTTCATCGATTTCCTGGTCAAGCGCTTCGCTATCTAGTGGCAATGCTGGCTGAAGAGGGGGAAAGCGTTAGAGATCCTAAAAGCTCTAAACCTTGCCTTTTGGTGGCTGTTCGCTAGTCTCATTAGTGCAAAAACAAGACTAATCCTGAGGCGAGGGTTTAGAATCATGACCAGACTACTTTCCGCGGCGCTTGCGCTCGCGCTTCTTTCCGCGTGCGGCGACGCCACTCAGACGACCGAAACCGAAACGCAGGCCCAGTCCGAGGTCGGCCCTTGGGGCGTGGACCTGACCGCGGTCGACGACACGGTTCGCCCGCAGGACGATCTCTACCGCTATGTCAACGGCACCTGGCTGGCCACATTCGAGATTCCGGCCGACCGCTCCAACTACGGCGTGTTCACCAGGCTGATCGAGCTCTCCGAAGAGCGTGTCCGCGCCATCATCGAAGAGGCCGCGGCGGCCGGAGCCGCCAAGGGCACGGAGCAGCAGAAGGTCGGCGACCTGTTCGCCAGCTTCATGGACGAGGCGCGCGCCGAGGAGCTGGGCGTCACGCCGATACAAAACGATCTCGATCGTATCGCCGCGGCGGCGAGCAGGGATGAGCTGGTTGATCTGATGGCCGAGGGCTGGCTGCACATTGTGTCGCTGCCCATCGGCGGCTGGGTCGACGGGGATTACAAGAACCCCGGCCAGTACATCTTTTACATGACCCAGTCGGGGCTCGGCCTGCCGGACCGCGACTACTACCTCAAGGACGACGAAAAGTTTGCCGAGGCGCGCGCCGCCTATGCAGTCTTCGTAGAAAAGGTCTTCAGCCTCGCCGGTATCGAGGGTAGTGCCGAGAAGGCGGCGCAAATCCTGGCGCTGGAGACCCGGCTCGCGGAAACCTATTGGGCGTCGCAGGATCGTCGCGACCGTTCGCGCACCTACAACAAGGTGGCGCTCGCCGATCTGCCGGAGACTGCGCCCGGCTTCCCCTGGGCCCGGTTTATCGACGCCGCCGGTATTGTCGGCGACGATTCGATAATCGCGCGCGAGCCGAGCGCCTTCGAAGGCTTTGCCAGGGCCTTCGCCGAGGAGGACCTGGACGTCTGGAAGGGCTATCTCACATTGCGCTGGCTGAGTGCCTTCGCGCCTTATCTCAACGGTGAGATGGTCGATGCCCATTTCGAGTTCTTCGGCAAGTCCCTGAACGGCACCCCGGAGCTGCGCGATCGCTGGAAGCGGGGCGTCTCCCTGGTCGGCGGCAATGTCGGCGAGGCGGTCGGCAAGCTCTATGTGGACAAGCACTTCCCGCCCGAAGCCAAGGCCGGAGCCGATGAACTGGTAGCGAATCTGCGGGCCGCATACGGAGAACGAATCCGCGGTCTGGAGTGGATGGGCGAGGAGACCAAGGCCAAGGCCCTGGAGAAGCTTGCTCAGTTCACGCCCAAGATCGGCTATCCGAGCAAGTGGCGCGACTATTCGGCGCTGGAGATCGAAGCCGGGGATCTGGTGGGTAACGTCAAGCGCGCGGCGCTTTTCGAGACCAATCGCCAGCTTGCGCGCATCGGTGGGCCGATTGACCGCACCGAATGGCTGATGACGCCGCAAACGGTGAATGCCTATTACCTGCCGTCGGCCAACGAGATCGCTTTCCCGGCCGCGATCCTGCAGCCGCCCTTCTTCGATCCCAACGCGGACCCGGCAGTCAATTACGGCTCCATCGGCGCGGTGATCGGCCACGAGATCGGCCACGGTTTTGACGATCAGGGCTCGAAATTCGACGGCACCGGCGCCTTGAACAACTGGTGGACCGAGGAGGACCGCGCCCGCTTCACTGAGCGTGCCCAGATGCTGGTGGAGCAATTCAACGGCTACGAGGCGCTGGAGGGCATGAACGTGAACGGCCAGCTTACCCTTGGTGAGAATATCGGCGATCTCGGCGGCGTGGTGGTTGCCTACCGGGCTTACAGGATGGCGCTCGGCGATACCGAAGCGCCGGTGCTTGATGGCCTGACCGGCGATCAGCGCTTCTTCATGGCCTATGCCCAGTCCTGGCGGGGGTTGCACCGCGAGGAAAACCTGCGCCAGCGGCTGGTCGCGGATCCGCATGCGCCATGGGAGTTCCGCACCAACGGCATCGTCAAGAACGTGGACGAGTTCCACGCCGCCTTCGGCACCCAGCCCGGCGACGGGCTCTGGCTGGCGCCCCAGGATCGCGTGCGAATCTGGTAAACGCTAGAGCGTTTCACGGATTGCGGCGAAGACCTGCTCGAACATCGCGGGCGTGAGGCGGCCTGTATTGGTGTTGTAGCGCGAGCAGTGATAGCTGTCGAAGAGCGTAAGGCCCGTCGTCAGCCGATGGCGGGCGCCGTGGGCGAAGGTATGGTCCTTGAGCCGGCCACCCAGCGTTCGGACCACGCTGTCATGGGCGATGCGGCCGAGCGCGAGCAAGGCCGTCAGATTGTCCAGCTCTTCGATTTCCGCCTTCAGGAACGGCCGGCAGGCGTTGATTTCGGCGCCGATCGGCTTGTTTTGCGGCGGCAGGCATTTGACCGCATTGGTAATCCGCGCGCGGGTCAGAACGAGGCCGTCGTCGTGCCGCGCCAGATAGGCGCCTTTGGCAAAACCGAACTTGATCAGCGTGGCGTAAAGCAGATCACCGGCAAAATCGCCGGTGAACGGCCGCCCGGTTCGGTTGGCGCCCTTCATGCCGGGCGCGAGGCCGACGATCAGGAGGCGTGCGTCGGGATCGCCGAAGGCCGGCACCGGCGCATTGTGCCAGTCGGGCTCGTCTTGGCGCAACTCATCGCGAAATCCGGCCAGACGCGGGCAAAGCGGGCAGTCGCGGCCGGGGGCCGCCGCCGAGGTGGCCGTCATGTGGTTTCTTCGTACTCGTAGTCTTCTTCGTAAAAGCCGTCTTCGCCGGAATCGTCGGCCTCGGCGCGCTGTTCCTCGGTGTCCCGCGCAACGCGGCACACCAGATCCTGGATATCCAGGAGATCGACGAACTGGTCAGCCTGACGACGCAGTTCGTCGGCGATCATCGGCGGGCTGGTCTGGGTCGTGCTGATCACCGTTGTGCGCACCCCCTTGCGCTGCACCGCTTCGATCAGCCGGCGAAAATCGCCGTCGCCGGAAAGCAGGATCACGTGATCGATGGAATCGGCAATGGTCAGCATGTCGACGGCGATCTCGATATCCATGTTACCCTTCACCTTGCGCCGCCCATGGTCGTCGGTGAACTCCTTGGCGGGCTTGGTGACGATGGTATAGCCATTATAGTCGAGCCAGTCGATCAGGGGCCGCAGCGGTGAATAATCATGTTCCTCGACGATGGCGGTATAGTAGTAAGCGCGGATCAGCGACGAGCGCGCGGCAAAGGACTCGCGAACGCGTTTGTAATCCAGTTCCAAATCCAATGATCGTGCCGTGGCATAGAGATTTGCGCCGTCAATAAATAATGCCGTACGGTCGTTGGGGTAGAATATCATGTCGTACTTCCAAAAAATCGCAAAGAAAGGGCAATTGAGTGTGAGTCTTCAAGTCAATTTGCGAATTGCGCTAAGTTGAGTCTAAGCACGTTATAAAAGAATTTCCAGATCCGGTGCCCAATAATACTCGAAAAGCCAAAAAAATACTCGTCGGTCTAGGCGCTAATCTTCAATCAAATGATGATAAGACGCCGCGGGAGACGCTCGAACAGGTGCTTGAGCGGTTTGGTGCGTGCGGCCTCGACCTCGTGGCGATCTCGCCCTGGTTCGAGAGCGAGCCGGTGCCGCCGTCGGATCAGCCCTGGTTCGTCAATGGCGTGGCGCTTGCCAGCACGCTTCTGACGGCGGACGAGGTGCTGCGTCGCCTGCACGAAATCGAAGCCGAACTCGGCCGCTTGCGGCGGGAACGCTGGGAGGCTCGTGTCGTCGATCTCGACCTGTTGGATTACGGCGGCGAGATCGTTCCCGACCGCGACGCCTGGCAGGCAATTGCAGATGGCGATCCGCGCGCGGATCACGGGCTGGCGCTGCCGCACCCCAGGATGCATGACCGCCGCTTCGTTCTTTTTCCTTTGGCCCACGTGGCGCCGGAGTGGCGCCATCCGGTTTTCGGCGTCTCGGTCGACGAGCTCATCGAGGCCGCGGTCAAGATGCCCGGAATCGTCAGGCGGCTCGAAGAACTCTAAAAAGGAGAAGCCGCCCTTCGACAAGAGCTCAGGGCGAACGGAGTTTCATTCCGTTCGTGGTGAGCCTGTCGAACCACGGACGGCCGCCAGGAATTTGGTAACAGGAGAGCTTTACAACCTTCCGAGCCGGGTCTATAAGCCTCGGCGCCCGCAAGGATTACGGAGTTCAGCATGGCCCGCGTTACCGTCGAGGATTGCGTCGACAAAATCTCCAACCGTTTCGATCTGGTCTTGATGGCCAGCCATCGGTCGCGCCAGATCTCGTCCGGCGGCGAAATCCTGGTCGAACGCGACAACGACAAGAACCCCGTCGTCGCGCTCAGGGAAATCGCCGACGTCAAGATCAAGCCGGACACCCTGCGGGAATCTCTGGTCCACAGCCTGCAGCGCAATGTCGAGGTCGACGAGCCGGAGGAAGACGAACTTTCGGCGCTGTTCGGCCGATCCGACGCCGCCGAGCATATGGACTCCATGGTCGTGACCGATCTGCCGGTCAAGGACGCGGAAGGCGAGGCGGAAGCGCCGGCGGAAGAGAAGCCGGAGAAATAGCCGGAGTCGCAGCGCGGCAATCGCCCGCGCGCCCGATTTCACGTCCGTAATGCATTTGCCGGGCCCGTCAGTATAATGCTGGCGGGCTTGTTGCATTGCGGTAATCCCACTATGTCAAAGACTTAACGGTAGATTGGGCGTTCCGGCGTGATTCGGCAATATGAGCTGGTGGAACGGGTAAAGTCCTACGATCCCAAGGCGAACGAGGACATGCTCAACCGTGCCTATGTGTTTTCGATGAAGGCGCATGGTTCGCAGACGCGCGCCTCCGGCGATCCCTATTTTTCGCATCCCCTGGAGGTCGCCGGCATCCTCACCGACATGAAGCTCGATTCCGACACGGTGGTTACCGGGCTGCTGCATGACACGGTGGAAGATACGCTGGCCACGATCGATGAGATCGACGAGCTCTTCGGCAACAAGATCGCGCAGCTTGTGGACGGGGTCACCAAGCTCTCCAAGATCAAGATGCAGACCGAGAGCGAGCGTCAGGCGGAGAATTTCCGTAAGTTCCTCCTCGCGACCTCCGACGACATTCGCGTGCTGCTCGTGAAACTCGCGGACCGGCTGCACAACATGCGCACCCTGCATTTCGTCGAGGATCCGGACAAACGCCAGCGCGTGGCGCTCGAGACCATGGAGATCTACGCCCCACTCGCCGAACGCATCGGCATGCGCGAGATCAAGGACGAGCTCGAGCATCTCTCCTTCGGCATCCTCAACCCCGAGGCGCTGGAGACGGTCGACGCCCGGCTCGACTATCTCCGCAAGCAAGGGAAGAGCGTCGGCAGGACGGTGATCCGCCAGCTTACGCGCACGCTCAAAAAGGCCGGCATCAAGGCCAATGTCAGCGGCCGCGAAAAGCGTCCCTATTCGATCTGGTCGAAGATGGAGCGCAACCACATCGCCTTCGAGCAGATGGCGGACGTGATGGCGTTTCGCATCATCGTCGATGATGTCGAAACCTGCTACCGGGCAATCGGCATCGTACACGGCTCGTGGCCGATGGTGCCGGGGCGCTTCAAGGACTACATCTCGACGCCGAAGCCGAACAACTACCAGTCGATCCACACCACCGTCATCGGCCCGGAAAAGCTCAGGATCGAGATCCAGATCCGCACCCAGGAGATGCATGATATCGCCGAGCTCGGCGTCGCCGCGCATTGGATTTACAAGCGTCAATCGCAAAAGACCGATGACGCCCAGTATCGCTGGCTCCGGGAGCTGGTGGAAATTCTCGAACACGCTCACACGCCCGAGGAATTCCTCGAACACACCAAGCTGGCGATGTTTCAGGATCAGGTGTTCTGCTTTACGCCCAAGGGCGATCTGATCTCGCTGCCGCGCGGCGCGACGCCGGTGGATTTCGCCTACGCCGTCCATTCCGACGTCGGCAACACCACCGTCGGCGCCAAGGTCAATGGCCGCATGGTGCCGCTGCGTTACCAGCTTCACAACGGCGATCAGGTGGAGATCCTGCGCTCCACGGCGCAGACGCCCTCGCCGCGGTGGGAGAGCTTTGTCGTCACCGCCAAGGCCCGCGCCGCGGTGCGCCGCTTTGTCCGCCAGCAGGAGGTTTCGGAATATGCCAATCTCGGGCAATCGATCCTGGAGACCGCGTTCGATACCGAGGGTGTGGAATTCTCGCAGAAGTCGCTGAAATCCGTCCTGCCGCGGTTCGGCGTCAAGCGGCTGCAGGATCTCTACGCCCAGGTCGGCCAGGGGCTGATCGGCGATACCGACGTGCTCAGGGCCGCCTATCCGGGCATCCAGCTCAAGGGCGACCGCAAACACATCCCGCCGGCGGTGCATGAATGGCAGGCCGATGACGAGAAGAAGGGCCATTCGGTGCCGATCCGCGGGCTCACCCCAGGTGTGGCCGTGCATCTGTCCGACTGTTGTCATCCGCTGCCGGGCGACCGCATCGTCGGCGTCGTCGCCTCGGGCCGCGGCGTCGACATCCACACCATCGACTGCGAAACGCTCGAAGACGTCGAGGATTCAGACCAGAAATGGCTTGATGTGGCGTGGCAGCGTCGGCACGAGGAAGCGGAGTTCTATACCGGGCGCATCAGGCTCGTGGTGTTGAACGAGGCCGGCGCGCTGGCCAGTATCACGGCGATCGTCGCCAAGCATAACGGCAATATCTCCAATATCCGCTTCCTTGAGCGCGAGCCCGAATTCTTCACCATGTGGATCGATATCGAGGTGCAGAATGTCAGGCACCTCTCCAACATCATGACGGCGCTGCGTGCGCTCAGGGTGATCTCCTCGGCCGAGCGCCTGCGCGGTTAACATGCACGTTGGCGCTAGGCCGCGCGGTCTGCGTTCGTGATATTGAGCTCAACGTGGCGACCAAGATTGTTGGCCACCGTGGTCAGCTTATCGACGGTAAATCGCTTGAGGTCGGCATTGCGCACCCGTGAAAGGTCTGCCGTGTCAAGGCCCGTTGCCTCGCAGGCGGCGGCGCCTTTGAGGCCACGACGGTTGAGTATCTCTATGATATCGGCTGCAAGCCGCGCCTTCATTATCGAAACATCGGCATTCGGCAGGCCCAAATCATGATGCGGGCGCCCGGTAGTCGCCATGATTTCCAAATCTGTCTCTTTATTCATTTCAATCTGTCCTTCAGCATTTTGAGCCGGCCTTTGATGGTTTCTATTTCTTTTTTGGGCGTCGCAATCCCTTGCGTCGATTTCTTTTGAAATGCGTGCAGAACGTAGATGGCCTTGGCCAAATTCATCGCATAGACCGCTCGATAGGCGTTGGTCCGATAGGCAATACGTATCTCGAAAACGCCTGAAGCCAGGCCTTTCATCGGTCTAACGGCGTCCGGAGTGGTGCCGTTTGCGACAATCTCCAGTGTATCCGCAATACGTTGCTGCACTTCCAACGGAAACCGTTTGGTCGTCTTGTGCGCGGATTTTACCCAGATAACATTTCTCACTTGTCTAATATTGGTAAATTTACCAACTCTGTCAAGCACCCGCACAGGCAAGAAAATTAACGATTTGCTGGCACGCTTGCCGGCTCGTCAGCTTGGTTTGAGGAAGAGTTACCCGCGTTTATGCTTGCGTTGCAGGGGTACCAACCACAGGGCGGGGGGCTGAGTTTCAAGCGCTGTCTGCGTCTGCGGTCAGGGCCACAGCGTCTGCTCGCATATCTGCGCGCATCGCTCAAACGTATTCAAGACAGTCCCTATCGCGTGGCCGCCGGGGCGGCCTGCGGCGCGGCGATTTCCTTCACGCCTTTTATCGGCTTTCACCTTGCGCTGGCCATATTGCTGGCTGCGGCCTTGCGCGCGAATCTGATCTCGGCGGCGCTCGGCACCGTGGTCGGCAATCCCTGGACCTTCCCCGTGATCTGGCTGTCCACTCTCCGGCTCGGCGAATGGGTGCTCGGCATCGACGGCGTCCTGAGCGTGGCGGAAGCCTTCGACAGGCTGGCCGATGCGCCGGTCGAAGTGCTGCAACCGCTTGTCATTCCTATGATAATTGGCGGGTTTGTCCTTGCAATCCCGGCCTGGGGGGCAACATACTGGTTGCTCCGCCGGCTGATAGCGCGGCGGAGATTGGCAACCGCGTAAAGGACCTTTTGGGCCCGAAAGTGAGAGAGCCGGCCATGGATACGCTGCGCCTCGGCGTCAATATCGATCATGTGGCGACCATCAGGAATGCCCGGGGTGGTCATCACCCGGAGCCCGTGCGCGCCGCCAAGCTGGCGGCGCTGGCCGGCGCCGACGGGATCACCGCTCATTTGCGGGAAGACCGCCGGCATATTTCGGATCACGATATCAAGCGGCTGGCCCAGGAGATCAATCTCCCTCTGAATCTGGAGATGGCGGCGACCGACGAGATGCTGGAGATCGCGCTGCGCCACATTCCGCATGCCGCCTGCATCGTGCCGGAGCGCCGCGAGGAGCTGACGACCGAAGGCGGGCTCGATGTGGTCGGCGGCCACAACCACCTCAAATTCTTCGTCGAGGAGCTCAAGAAGCGGTCGATCCGCGTCAGCCTGTTTATCGATCCCGATCCGGATCAGGTCGGGGCGGCCCATGCGCTCGGCGCGCCGGTGGTCGAGTTGCATACCGGCGCCTATGCGGACGCCATGGGCGAGGCGAAAGACTTCGAATTGGAGCGCCTGAAGGCGGCAGCGTCGCAGGGACACGGACTCGGGCTTGAAATCCACGCGGGCCATGGCCTGACTTACGACAATGTGGTCGACGTTGCCGCAATTCCCGAGGTCGTGGAGCTGAATATCGGCCATTTCCTCGTTGGCGAGGCGATCTTCTGCGGCTTCGAGACCTCGATCAAGCGCATGCGCGTCTTGATGAACGAGGGCAGGGCGCGCGTCAGCGGCGAAAAGACGGCCTAGCAGGGACGTTTCAGGGTGCACGTCATCGGTCTCGGCAACGATATGATCGATATCACGCGCATCGAGCGCTCGCTGACGCGCTTCGGCGAACATTTCATCGCGCGCATTTACACCGATGTCGAAGTCGCCAAGTCCGAGCGCCGTACCAACCGGGCGGCGAGCTACGCCAAGCGGTTTGCCGCCAAGGAAGCTTGTTCCAAAGCCCTCGGCACCGGCTTTCGCAACGGCGTTTTCTGGCGCGATATGGGGGTGGTCAACCTGCCGAGCGGCAAGCCGACCATGGTGCTCACCGGCGGCGCGCTGAAACGCCTCGAGAAGATCACGCCTGCCGGCATGACCGCGCAGATCAGCCTGACCATCACCGATGACCACCCCTGGGCGCAGGCAATCGTTTTGATCACGGCGTTGCCAAACGAGCACAGCCACCTGATTTGATGGCGCGATCCTTGATTTCACGTCTGGTGTTCTATAGAGGTGACCAACTTTTGTTGGAGGACTTGCCGAGGTGACGGACGCGACTTCCAAGCCGGCCGCGGATGATGCCGCGAAGCCCGTCGAAGAGCCGGCGGAGAAAAAAGACAGCCTTGGGGAGTTGATCCGGACCATCATCTATGCGGTTCTGATCGCGCTCGGTATCCGCACGGTCGCGTTCGAGCCGTTCAACATCCCGTCCGAATCCATGCTGCCGGCGCTGATGGTCGGCGATTATCTGTTCATCTCGAAATATTCCTACGGCTACAGTCGGCATTCGCTGCCGGCGAGCCTGCCGCTGTTTTCTGGCCGGATTCTCGAGAAAACGGTCAAGCGCGGCGATATCGCCGTCTTCAAACTGCCGAGCGATGGGCGGACCGACTATATCAAGCGGATTATCGGTCTGCCGGGCGACCGGCTTCAGATGAAGTCGGGGCAGCTCTTTATCAACGGCCAGCCGGTGCCGCGCGAGCGCGTCGAAGATTTTGTCTTTCGCGAAACGCCTAACTCCGAGTGCGGCGGCCGCTTCATACGCTACCGCACCGTGGACGCCGACGGCGTGGCCTACTGCAACTACCCGCAGTATCGGGAAACCCTGCCAAACGGCGTCAGCTACATGACGTTGGATTTGAGCCCCAGGGGCGATTTTGATAACACCCGGGTTTATGTGGTGCCCGAGGGCCACTATTTTGCCATGGGCGACAATCGCGACAACTCGCAAGACAGCAGGCTTGACGCCGGGGTGCGCGGCGTCGGCTACGTGCCGGCGGAAAACCTCGTCGGCCGCGCGGAGGTGATCTTCTTTTCGACCGATGGCAAGGCCCGGCTGTGGCAGCCGTGGTATTGGATCCAGGCGGCTCGGTTTGACCGGTTCTTTAATTCGTTGAGACCTTAAAAATGTGCTCCCAAAATGCCTTCCTTAAAAGAAATTATTGGACATGACTTTTCCGATCCTTCGTTGATCGAAGAAGCCGTGACGCATCCGTCGCTGGCGACGCGGAGGAATTACCAGAGGCTTGAATTTCTCGGTGATCGCGTGCTCGCGGTCGTTGTTGCCGATTGGCTGTTCAGCCACTTCCCCACCGAGGCGGAGGGCCGGCTCAACCGGCGCTTCGTCAGCCTGGTGCGTAAGGAGACCTTGGCCGAGATCGCCGAAAAGGCGGGGCTGGCCGAGCACATAAAAATGGAGCGCACCGCCGAAGAGGATGGCGGGCGCACCAAGCCGACCGTTTTGGCGGACGTCTGCGAGGCGGTCATCGGCGCCATCTATCTCGACGGCGGTATGGCGGCCGCACGCGGCTTCATCGATCGCTATTGGAAGGACCGCTTCGACGAAGGCGGGCGGCCGCGTAAGGACGCCAAGAGCGCGCTTCAGGAGTGGGCGCAGGCTCGCGGTATGCCGACGCCGATCTACGTCGAGAAAGCGCGCACCGGGCCGGACCATTCGCCGGTCTTCACGATGGTCGCCAGGCTCGAAGGTGTCGGCGAGCAGGAGGCGACCGGAGCCTCCAAGCGGCTGGCCGAACAGGCCGCGGCAACCGCCTTCCTCAGCCGCCTCGAAGCCGAGGCTGAGTGACAACGCGGGCGGGTTTCATTGCCGTCATCGGCGCGCCCAACGCCGGTAAATCGACTCTCGTCAACACCATGGTCGGCGCCAAGGTCGCCATCGTCACGCACAAGGTGCAGACCACGCGCACACGGCTCCTCGGCATTGCGCTGCATGGGGACTCGCAGCTCATCTTCGTCGATACGCCGGGCATCTTCGCGCCGCGCCGGCGTCTCGACCGGGCCATGGTACAGGCGGCCTGGAGAGGCGCGGAAGACGCCGATCTGGTGGTCTTGGTGATCGATGCGGCCAAGGGGCTGGACGAGGAAGGCGAGCGCATCTGCGGCGGCCTCAGGCGTGCCGGCCGCCGATGTCTTATAGCCCTCAACAAGATCGACCGGGTCAAGAAGCCCGCGCTGCTGGCGCTGGCCGAGCGTCTCGGCGATATGGGCATCGCCGACGAGATCTTCATGGTCTCGGCCCTCAAGGGGGAAGGTGTTGCCGACCTAAAGGCCGCGTTGGCGGACGCTCTGCCCGAGGGCCCGTGGCTGTTCCCGGAGGACCAGATCACGGACGTGACCAATCGCGTGCTTGCCGCCGAAATCACCCGCGAGAAGGTCTATCTCAGGCTGCACCAGGAATTACCCTATGCCTCCTCCGTGCTCACCGAGACCTACGGCGAGCAGCCGGACGGCAGCGTGCGTATCGAGCAGCTCATCGTGGTCGAACGCGACAGCCAAAAGGGTATTGTCATCGGCAAGGGCGGGCAGACGTTGAAGGCCATTGGCGCGGCCGCGCGGGCCGAGCTTGAGGCGCTGCTCGAATGCAAAGTGCATCTCTTCATCCGCGTGAAGGTCGACAAGAGCTGGGCCGAGCGGCGCTCCCACTA
>JAKSBY010000424.1 GCA_022360855.1 Sphingomonadales bacterium
TACGCGAACCGGACCACCTCACCTGACGCGCAGTGTATGCAGAGAAGACGGTTTGGTCAAGATGCTGTGTGTCGCTTTTTTGACACCCCCAACATCTTGTGGATAAATCAGCGCGCAGCATGTGGAAAAACTGTGGAAAACCGCGGGTGGGCGCCACGCCGTTTGACGGCGGGACTGACTTCAGGGCGGCTCAGATGCGGGCCCAAACCGCTCATCCAAAAGCGCCAACGCCGGGCCGTGGTCCTACCGCGCGGCGCATTTGAGTCAACCGATAACGCCGCCATCCCGGCGAGGCAGAAACAAAGTCGCAGTGCAGCCTGGATCGTCATCGGCCCGCCACAAGAGGGGCCGCAACTCTCTAGCACAACCGAAGCAAGAAAATGAACCTCAGGCCCCTATGCCCGAGGCCGGCTCCGACGCCCGGCGCTCAAGAATCGTTTCACAGACCTCGAAGCTGCGCGGACAGTCGGCGTCGATCGGGCCTTCGCCGAAGGGCACAAAGATGATCTTGAACTCGAGGCCAAACATGTTGCCGAGCTTCCTGACGACGCCGGCGAGCGACATGCGCCTGAGCCTATAGATGATGTAATTGATTAACCCGAAGGCCTGCAAGACGCGCAAAGGATTGGTGCCGAACTGGCCGCCGCCCCGCATCGCCTCGGCCGCGGCGAGCGCCGGGCGGCTGGTCAGGGCGTAGGTATTGCAGTTGGAAAAGATGCCGTCGGTGAAATAGAGATAGGCGGCGTGCTCCGCTTCCTCCGGAAAATCGCGTTCGATTGCCGCCCGGGTCGTCAGCCCGAGGGCGACGTCGGTCCCGGACTCGGCGACCTGGCGGCAGAAGAACTCAACGAGCTTGGGGAAATGGAGGACATTGTCTGCCGTCGTGATCAATAGCGGAAACTGGCTGTCGTCCATATCGTCGGTCGCCGCCAGAACGCTTTCGAAGATGTTTTGGCCCGACGGTTTGATCCGGATCTCCCCGGCTTCTCGCAGCGCTCTGATATAAGGCACCTCGTCGGCGACCGACGTGTCCTCGATCGAAACCCTGATCTCGCCGATGCAACTGCTCTCGCGCAGCATGCGCACGACATGTTGGAGCATCGGCACACCGGCGACGGGCGCCAGGCATTTGTGGCTTACACCCTTCATTTCAGCGATTGGGTTGACAATGCCCGGCCGGTTCGCGGCCATGACCAAGGCGGTAAATTTTGACGCGCTCAACGAAACTCCCCTTAACCCGGACGCACTATAAACATAATGAAACGACGGATGGCAAAAATCTCTTCCCCTCTGCGACGGAATCAAAGGGGCTTGGCCGCTATCGCGGCGATTTCGTGAACGGGTCTCGGATGAGCAAAGGCCGGCGCGCGGGCCTCGGATAAAAAAAGGGGTGCGAGATTTCTCTCGCACCCCAGAATGTGTGTTTTGGGCTGTTAGTTAAGGCCAATACGCACACCAGCAGCGATGCCGTGGCTGTCGATATCGCTACCCGTCGTCAGCTTGTAGTTGACGAAGAGACCGATACGCTCGGACACTTGGGCCAAGACCCCGGCATCGAATGAGAAGTAGTTGTCAACCTCCACGCCCTGGATGGTGAAGCTGGAGCCACCGGCGTAGAACGCCTGCGTGCTTGCATTATCCATGTCTGCGAAGGTGTAGCGGAAGCTCGCCCGCGGTGTGAGCGACTTAAAGACGCCGTCCGGATCCGTGTACTCGTAACGGGCATCCGCGCCGATGTAGAAGTCGGCGTTGGAGTCTTCACGCTCATCGACCACCAGCGAGATACCGCCTCGCTCGGTTGCCGAGAACGTCGTCGCGCCACCGATCTGCTCTTCAACGAACTCATCATGCTCGACATCGCGGTACTGAATACCCACGAGCGGCGTGATGAAGAAGTTGTCGTTGTTGATGTCGAAGTCGAAGCCGACCTCACCACCAAAACGGAACTCCTGGATATCGAAGGCCGCGACCGAGGTCCGTCCGTAGATATCCTGGACGCGCGTGGTGTTGACGTCGCCCCAGGCATACATCAGGGACAGATCGACATAGAGGCCGTCGATCGAAGAGCCCTCGCCGGCCGACCAGCTGGCATAGGCGCCAACCTGCGTCAGATCGACATCAGCACTCTCGGGCCGGGTGACGGCACTGACATTGCTGTCCGCGTGACCGGCCGCAAGCCCGAAGATGAAGTTGTCGCTGAAGCGCATGTCGACACCGACCTGGCCGCCCCGGGTGTTGGCGCTGATCTCGGAAACCGGACCA
>JAKSBY010000258.1 GCA_022360855.1 Sphingomonadales bacterium
CCGCCCGGCGAGACGTAGAATGTGGAGATGGGCACGAGCTTGGCCGGCACGTAGCCGGTTTCCTCGAGGATCTCGCGCCTGATCGCGGCGCCCGGCGTCTCGCCCGGATCGATGGCGCCGGCCACCACCTCGACGAGCCAGCCGTCGCCATTTTCATAGGTCGGATACTTGAACTGGTCGATGAGGATGACACGTTCCAGTTCCGGGTCATACAGGATCGCGGCCGCGGAATCGCCGCGCTCGAACGAGAGCCGCCGGACCAACGGGCTCATAGTGCCGTCGAAGCGCTCGTAGCGCAGCTCCGCCTCGTCGAGCTTGAAAAAGCCGTCGAAGACCCGCGTCTTCTTGAGAATCTCGACCTTTTTCACGCCACCCGCGCCGCATGTTCCTGCGTGCCGTGGGTATAGACTTTGTCGGTCTCCAGCACCGCATCGATGGCGAGGGTCGGGGCGGCCTTGACGCGCTCGTAGACGGGCCCGAAATCCTGCAGGGTCGCGGCCAGGAGCTCCCGGAAGCCGTCGATCACGAAATAGGTCTGCTGGTAGTCGTCGATCCGGTAGTCGGTGGTCATCACCCGCTCCAGGTCGAAATGGACGCGGTTGGGCGACGGGCTTTCCAGCGCGAACACGCTCTCGCCCTTGGACGAGACGATGCCGGCGCCGTAGATGCGCAGCCCCTCGTCTGTGTTCACGAGGCCGAACTCGACCGTGTACCAGTAGAGCCGCGCCAGGTGATCGAGCACGCCGAGGTTGGCGGCGCGCTGGCCGCCCTTGCCGTAGGCTTCCATGTAGTTGGCGAAGTTCGGATGCGCCAGCATGGGCACATGGCCGAACACGTCGTGGAACACGTCCGGCTCCTCCAGATAGTCGAGCTGACGCTCGGGCCGGATGAAGTTGCCCGCCGGGAAGCGCCGGTTGGCGAGGTGGTCGAAGAACACGTCCTCGGGCACCAGGTCGGGCACGGCGACCACGGTCCAGCCGGTGAGTGCCTTCAGCCGCTCCGAAAGCGCGCGGAAATCCGGGATGCCGCCGTCGGAGAGCTTGAGCTTTTCCAGCCCGCTCATGAAGGCCGGCGCGGCGCGACCCTCCAAGAGCGCCACCTGCCGGGCAAACAGCCGGTCCCAGCGGTCGTGCTCCTCCGCCGTGTAGCTCTCCCAGCCCTGATCCACCGTGTAATCGGCATTGACCTCCACCTCGCGGCCCAGCGCAGTCATGATGTGCTTCTTGCCGGCTCCGGCGCCGGTCATATCCATCTTGAGCAACATGGGATTACCCTCGTTTCTTAAACGCCGCGATCAGCGCGTGATTCTGAGCCTCGCTGCCGACGGTGATGCGCAGGCAGTCGGCAAGGCCGTAGCCGGCCACGGGCCGGACGATGATGCCGTTCTCTCTGAGATGCGCGTCCGCCTCGGCCGCCTCTTCGGGCCCGCCGGCAAAGCGCGCCAGAAGGAAATTACCGGCGCTCGGCACCACATAGACGCCAAGCACGGTGAGTTCCTGCGTGAGCCAGGGCAGCCAGCGCGCGTTGTGGGCGCGCGCCGCGGCCACGTGGTCCTGATCGGCCACGGCGGCGATACCGGCGGCCTGCGCCAGGGTGGAGACGTTGAAAACCTCGCGGATGCGGTTGATCGCATCGCTCGCGGTCGGCGGCAGATGCGCCCAGCCGATACGCAGCGCCGCCAGGCCGTAGATCTTGGAGAAGGTGCGCGTAACGATCACATTGTCGAGCCCCGAGGCGATGGCCGCGCGCACGAGATTGTCGCCGGCGTCGTAGTCGGGCCGGTCGAGATACTCGGCATAGGCCACGTCCAGCACCAAAAGCACCCGATCCGGCAGGCCCTCGCGCAGTCGCTTCACTTCCGAATACGGAACCACCGTACCCGTCGGGTTGTTCGGATTGGCGAGGAAGACGATCTTCGTGCGTTCGGTCACGGCGCCGAGGATGGCATCCACATCTGCCGTGTAATCGGCCTCGGGCACGGCGACCGGCGCCGCCCCGGCGGCCAGGGTGGCGATCTTGTAGACCAGGAAGCCGTGCGCGGTGTGGATC
>JAKSBY010000531.1 GCA_022360855.1 Sphingomonadales bacterium
ATTAGTTACGACCGGGTGGCTCCATTTGCCGGGCTGATCGAGTACAAGACAGGCCTGCGGGACCGTGCTGGCGCCATGCCGCCGTGGTATGCAGAGAAAAATGTGGGTATCCAGCAATATAAGAATGACCCTTCTCTCAGTGAGGAAGAAATAGCCGCTATCTCTACCTGGGCTCGAAGTGGCACGCCAAAAGGTAATGAAGCCGATGCGCCTGAGCCGCTGGATTTTGATGACAGCATCAAATGGACCCTGGGTGAGCCGGATCTGGTAGTAAACACCGAAGACTTTTTCATGGCTGCCGGCAGACCGGACTGGTGGGGTGAGATCCCCAGCGTGCCCACTGGCCTGACAGAAGATCGCTACGTGAAGTCGGTAGAGATCGTAGAGGTCAACGATGTGGGAACAGGGGATGATGCCTCAGATACCGTGGGCGGCCTTTTTATATTCCATCACATGATCTGGCGGACTGAAGTACCGGATGAGAATGGCGAAGCGATCCCCGATCAGACGGTCAGTTGGCCGGTACATGAAGTTGGTCGTAACCCGGACATATTCGATCCGGAGGCAGGCCGACTGTTACGCGCCAACTCTGTTTTCGCTACCGACTCGGTACACATGCATTCCAACGGCCGCGACACCACCGGCCACTTACAAATCGGCTTCCGCTTTCATCCGCGAGGCTACGAGCCAAAATTCAGCAGAGCACTTGTTTCATTAGGTAACGGCCTGGACATCAGTGTCGAAGGAAATGGCAGAGATCAGGAGATGCATGCCTATACGGTTCTGAATGAACACACAAAAATAATTACCTTCGAACCCCACCTGCACGCACCTGGCGAGCGCATGTGTCTTGAGGCGATCTGGGGTTACTCTGTAGAAACACTTTCCTGTGTTGGCTACGACCACAACTGGGTGCGCGGCTATCCATTCGAGGACGATTACACGCCGTTGTTGCCCAAGGGCACTATTCTTCACATCACCGGCTACTTCGATAATACGGATGCCAACATCAACGTGCCGGATGCACGTAACTGGCAGGGTTCGGGCAACCGCTCGGTAACCAATATGTTTATCGACCTGGGAATCAGGGTATCCATGACCGATGAACAATTCCTCGAGGAAATGGAAAAGCGGCGTAACAACCTGAATCTCGGGCCTAACGACCACGTGATCGGTTGCCCATTGTGCCTGGTGCCCCTGGTGGCTCCTGAGTACTTGGATATGGTCATTCCCAGCGATGAATCATCTGACTAGCCGCGACGGAATAAATTCTCAGAAGGTGAAAAATGACTAATTTCAAAATACATACTGACAACTTGTTAAGAACTGTCCTTGTATTGGTAGCTGGCAGCCTGTTATTGCCGAACTTCGCGTCGGCGCAGAAGATGGC
>JAKSBY010000356.1 GCA_022360855.1 Sphingomonadales bacterium
GCTGCGCGCCGATCTGGAATCGGAACTGTCGCAGGCACAAAAGCTGGAATCCCTCGGGACCCTGGCGAGCGGCATCGCCCACGAGATCAATACGCCGGTGCAGTATGTCAACGACAACACGCACTTCCTTAAGGATGCTTTTCTCGACCTCGCGAAACTGACAGAAGCCTACCGCGCGACGGTCAACAGCCTGAACAAGTCCGCCAATCGGGAAAACGCGATTGCCGCGGTCCGGCGGCTTGAGGAAGCCGTTGATATCGCCTTCCTTAAGGACGAGATCCCGGTCGCGATCCAGCAGACCCTGGACGGCATCCAGCACATCAGCAAGATCGTCAACGCCATCAAATCATTTTCGCACCCCGGCGGCTCCGAAATGACGCCGACCGATCTCAACGACGCGATCGAGACCACGGTCACGGTGACCCGCAACAGTTGGAAATACGTCGCCAAGCTGGAAACTCGGCTCGACTCGAATTTGCCGTCTGTGCCGTGCCTGCCGGCGGAGATCAATCAGGTCCTCCTCAACCTTATCGTCAACGCCGCGCAGGCAGTCGAGATGCGGGAAGGTCAACAGGACTCCGAAGGCTTGATAACGGTCGAGTCGGAATTGCGCGGCGATGAGGTGGAGATCCGCGTGCGCGACAATGGCTGCGGCATCGCCGAAGAGCACCGGTCCAGCATCTTCGATCCGTTCTTCACGACGAAGGAGGTGGGCAAAGGGACCGGCCAGGGCCTCTCCATCGTCCACGGCATCGTCACCAATCTGCACCACGGCAAGATCTTCTTCGAAACCAAGGTCGGGGTCGGAACGACATTCTTTGTCCGTCTGCCGGTTTCCGATCAGGCGGCCCGCCCGGCTTCGGCGGCTTGAGCGGTGTCCGGACGATGATCAGGATTCTCTTTGTCGACGATGAGCCCAACATCCTGAGCGGGCTGAGACGCATGCTGCACGGCATGCGAAACGAATGGGAGATGGATTTCGCCGACAGCGGCGCGGCGGCGTTGGATTTGCTGTCGCGCAAGCCCGTGGACGTTCTGGTCACCGATATGCGCATGCCGGAGATGGACGGCGCGATGTTCCTGGAACGCGCGGTGCCGCTCTATCCCGAGACCATCCGCCTGATCCTGTCCGGCGAGGCGGATACCCAGGCCACGTCCCGCGTGGTGCGGCTGTCGCACCAGTTCCTTCCCAAGCCGTGCAATCTGGAGCAATTGATCGATACGGTGCGCCGAACGACCGAACTCGCGGATAAAATCCCTATCCGGGAATGCCGGACCGCGGTCACCAAGCTTGGTGCTTTGCCGACGCCCACCGTAGTTGCCGACAGCCTGCGCCAGGCGCTCGACACCCCGGCGGTCTCGCTGGACCGGATCGCCGA
>JAKSBY010000066.1 GCA_022360855.1 Sphingomonadales bacterium
ACGCAATCTCGACACCCTGCCCGATCTTCTGGACCTGCTGGCGGCCGAAGGCGTACTGCCGGAGGCCGGCATCAGTCTCGGCTTCGTGGTCGATTCCACCGACGCCTGCAGCCATGTGAAGGCGGATGTGCTCAGCGAACGCGACCGGGCCAAGGCAGCGCTGCGCTTCGATGCCGAGCTGATCCGCCGCGGCCTCGCGCCGGCCACCGACTTACCGGGGCCGGTCTGCGGCCCCATCTGCTCGGTCGAATCCAAGCTCGGCTACGTCATTGCCCCGTCCGGGCTGATCTTCAAATGCTGGAATCAGGTGGACCGCGGACCCGACGAGGCCATCGGCCATGTCGGTGGAAACGAGGCGCCGAACGCGGCGGCGGAGCTCGCCCGCTGGGAAAAATACGACCCGTTCGCGCGCTCCGGCTGCTTCGACTGCGGCGCCTTCCCGGCCTGCCAGGGCGGCTGCCCCTGGGAGGCCGAGCGGCTGGCGCGTCCGGACCGCGGCGAGTGCGACAGCTTTCGCTTCTACCCCCGGGAAACCATCAAGGTCGCCCATCTCGGCCACCGGGCCGCACGGTAGGCCAGACAGCTAGGCCGTAAACTCATCAATGGCGATCCCGGGCATCTCCATTGATGAGTTTACGGCCTAAGCAAAGTCCGTTGCCAGTGCTGCGCGCGTGGCATCCGAGAGCGTGGTCGCGTGGCGATACTCCGGATGGTCGATGGCGAGGGTGACGTCGCCGTCGCCGCTCCCGAACGCCGCGATGACCTCGGGGGAGAAGGGGAAGTGCAGGAAATGCACCGACGAGGTCTTGCCCTCGGCGGTGGTGCGCTCCACGTCGTCTTCCGGGACGCCCGCGACGGTCTGCCCGGCCACCTCGAATCGCACGGTCTCCTCGATACCGCCGAGCTTGGCCAGCAGCACCTTGCGCCGCGTCGGGTTCTCGATCTCCAGCATCATGGTGGCGACCAGCTCGTCGCCTTGCGGGATCAGCGGATTATAGGCCGCCAGCTCATCGTCGATCTGCTCTTCGCCGCCGCGTTCGGTAAACAGCATCTCGTGCACCTGATACCACATGGTCTGGTAGCTTTCGAAATAGAGCGAGACGAAGGGGCCGATATCGATGCGCCGGTCGCGTTTGACGGCGATCATGTGCCGGCGCAGCTCGGCGCGCTGGGCGCTGTAGTCTGCCATGCTCAGGATCTTGTCGCGGGAAATTACGCGTTCGGTGGCTTGCATCGCTCCTACTCCTTGCCCGTCTCGATCCCGTAGGCGTGCGCCAGCAACTCCAGCGGATGCCAGGCGCGCGCCGGCGTCTTGTCCGCGTCGATGCGCTCCATGCCCTGCAGGATGTGGTCGCCGGCCAGCGGGCACTCGCTGGCCACGTAGGGCAGGTCGTTTTTGAGCGCCGTACGCGCCACCGGCCTGCCGACCTTGAGGCCCGTCTCGAAGGTCTCCTTCATCACCCCCCATTGCCCGCCATGCCCGGAGCAGCGCTCGATGGGCTTGACCTCGGCGTCGGGGATCAGCTTCAGCATCTCGACCGCCTTGGCGCCCATATTCTGCGCCCGCGCGTGGCAGGCGAGATGCATGGAGACGCCGCCGTCCAGGGGCTTCATCCCATCCGCCAGGCCATGCGCCTTGGCGAGCGCGACGATGTATTCGCTGGGGTCCGAAACATGCTCGGAGAGGCGCTTGACATCCGCATCGTCAGGCAGGATCAGCGGCCACTCGAATTTCAGCATCAAGGCGCAGGAGGGGATCAGCGCGATCACCTCATAACCCTTATCCACATAGGGCAGCAATGCGGCGGTCACGGTCTTCGCGTTCTTGGCGACGCCGGCGATATCGCCCTTTTCCAGAAGCGGCATGCCGCAGCAATGGGGGTGCACGACCTCGGTCTCGACGCCGTTGCGCGCCAAGATGCCGCGTAGCGCCAGACCGATGCCGGGATTGTTATAGTTGCCGAAGCAGGTGGCGTAGATCACCGCCTTTTTGCCGGCGGCCGGCGGCGCGGCCTCGGCCCGAAGCGGCGCTGCGCGAATTTCGTCCAGGAGGGTGCGGCCCTGGTATTCGGGCAACACGGCATCGCGGTGCACCTTCAGAATGTGCTCCATCATCGGCCGGGTCAGCCGGTTCGACGTTTCGGTGGCCCAGTTGGCGAGCCCGGCCATCGGCTTGGCCAGCTTGCCGTTGCGGTCGGTCTTGGCGAGCTCCTTCTCGGCAAAGCCGACCTCGCCCCCCGCTGCCTCCATGGCCCGGTAGCGCAGCATGAGATGCGGAAAGTCCACATTGAACTCATGCGGCGGCACGTAGGGGCATTTGGTCATGAAACACATGTCGCAGAGCGTGCAGGCATCGACCACCGATTTGAAATCGGCGCTGTCCACCGAATCCAGCTCCATGGTCTCGGAGTCGTCGATCAGGTCGAAGAGGCGCGGGAAGGAGTCGCACAGATTGAAGCAGCGCCGGCAGCCATGGCAGATATCGAAAACGCGCCGCAGTTCCGCGTCGATCGCGTCCGGATCAAGAAACTCCGGCTCGTTCCACCGAATCGGATGGCGGATCGGCGCCTCAAGGCTGCCCTCACTCATGGCCTGCTAACCCTGCAAAAACATAGGGCCCCTCTCCCACCAGGGGAGAGGGGATGGAATCAAAGTGACCGGCCGGCTAAGCGTCCAGCGTCTCGAGCGCCTTCTGGAACCGGCCCGCGTGGCTCCGCTCGGCCTTGGCCAGGGTCTCGAACCAGTCGGCGATCTCGTCGAAGCCCTCGTCGCGGGCGGTGCGCGCCATGCCCGGATACATATCGGTGTATTCATGGGTCTCGCCGGCGATCGCCGCCTTGAGGTTGAGGTCGGTGCCGCCGATCGGCTCGCCCGTGGCCGGGTCGCCGACTTCCTCGAGATATTCCAAATGGCCGTGAGCGTGGCCCGTCTCTCCCTCGGCGGTCGAGCGGAATACTGCCGCCACGTCGTTATAGCCCTCGATATCGGCCTTCTGCGCAAAATAGAGATAGCGGCGGTTGGCCTGGCTCTCGCCGGCAAAGGCGTCTTTGAGGTTCTGTTCGGTCTGGCTTCCCTTGAGCGACATGATGTGCCTCCTCGTGCAAATTCGCGATGTCTGGATGTCCCGTCCCTGGCGCCGCCAGGTGAGGGGAGTCTAGCAAATCCCCTTTTGTCTAGGAAATCGATTTTTTATTAAAAACATATCGGATAGTTCGATTTCTATTATTGACAAAAGCCGTTCTGTAGGGCTCGGGTCGCGCCTTGCGTATGCAGGCTTGAGCGCCTACATAGCTTGGGCCGCCGGTTGGGCGTGGCGCCGCTCGTTTGGCCTATTCCAAGGATCTCACCAATGTCGGAAACCCAGCACAGCAAGGTTCTTATAATCGGTTCCGGCCCGGCCGGCTATACCGCGGCGATCTACGCGGCGCGTGCCGCCTTGGAGCCGCTGATCGTCACCGGGCTCGAGCCCGGCGGCCAGCTCACCATCACCACGGACGTGGAGAATTATCCCGGCTTCGCCGAGACCATCCAGGGTCCGTGGCTGATGGAGCAGATGCAGGGCCAGGCCGAGGCCGTCGGCACGCGGATCGTCAACGACATGATCACCGAGGTGGATTTTTCCGTGCGTCCGTTCCGCGCCACGGGCGATTCCGGAACCGTCTATACCGGCGATACGGTCGTCATTTCGACCGGCGCCCAGGCGCGCTGGCTCGGGCTCGATTCGGAGCAGAAGTTTCAGGGCTTCGGCGTGTCGGCCTGCGCCACCTGCGACGGGTTTTTCTACCGCGGCAAGGAGGTCGTGGTCGTCGGCGGCGGCAACACGGCCGTTGAAGAAGCGCTGTTCCTCACCAACTTCGCCACCAAGGTGACGCTGCTGCACCGTCGCGACGAGCTGCGCGCCGAAAAAATCCTGCAGCAGCGGCTGTTCGCCAACCCGAAGATCGAGGTCATGTGGGACACGGTGCTGGAAGAAATCCTCGGCGACGAGGATCCGCTCGGAGTCACCGGCATACGCGTGAAAAACGTCAGGACCGGCGCGGTCAGCGAATTCCCCACCCATGGCGTTTTCATCGCCATCGGCCATTCGCCGGCGACCGCGCTCTTCAAGGGCAAGGTGGAGATGGACGGCGAGGGCTATATCATCACCGCGCCGGATTCCACGGCGACGGACGTTCCCGGCGTCTACGCCGCCGGCGACGTGAAGGACAAGATTTACCGTCAGGCGGTGACGGCGGCGGGCATGGGCTGCATGGCCGCGCTCGAGGCCGAGAAATTCATCGCCGAGCAGGAGGTGGCGCAGGAAGCGGCCGAGTAGCCGCGCCGCCGGGATCAATGGACTGGGACAGGCTGCCGATCTTTCACACCGTTGCCGAGGCTGGGAGTTTTACCCTCGCGGCCAAGCGGCTTAACGCCAGCCAGTCTTCCATCAGCCGCCAGATTCGCGCGCTGGAAGACAGCCTCAACGTCACCCTCTTTACCCGCCACGCCCGCGGCCTGGTGCTGACCGACGAGGGCGAGCGGCTCTTCCGCACGACCCGGCAAGTGGTACAGCAGGTCGACGAGATCGAGCGCGAACTCATCGACGCGCGCCGCAAGCCGTCCGGCCCCCTGCGGGTGACGACCACTGTCAGCTTCGGCTCGATGTGGCTGACCCGCCAACTCAAGGACTTCATCCGGCACTATCCCGATATCAAGCTGCAACTCCTGCTTTCCGACGAGGATGTCGATCTGTCGACCCGTGGCGCCGACGTGGCGATCCGCTTTCATCCGGCCGAGCATGCGGACCTGATCCAGCGCCTGCTGGTGCCGGTGCGCCATCACATCTACGCCGCGCCGGGCTATCTGAGCGAGCGCGGCACGCCGGAGCGGCCGGAAGACCTGGACCGTCACGATCTCATCGTCTACGGCATCAAGGCGCCCTATCCGATCAAGGACATCAACTGGATCCTGAACGCCGGGTTTACCGGCTACAGGCGCGAGCCGGTTCTGGAGGTGAACAATATCTACGGCGTCCTGCAGGCCCTGGAGGCGGGCATGGGCATCGCCGCGGTGCCGGACTATCTCGTGGTCGGCAACAAACGGCTGGTCCGCATTCTGCGGGAGGTCGAGGGCCCGACCTTCGAGACCTATTTCGTCTACCCGCAGGAGCTGCGCGGCTCCAAGCGCGTCCTCGTGTTCCGCGACTATCTGATCGAGAAAGTGCAGCAGGAGGCCCGGCGCTTTATCACCGACGAGCGCGAGCGCTACGGCTGACTAAGCAGAGGAGATGCACTCGAAACGGCGGAGGTTACGCTTTGAGCTATGCGAAATCTGCATAGCAGCTATTGAAAAATCCGCGTTTGAACTCAACCTGACGAATCCTAAATATGGTCTGATGCTGCGATGCATCATGAAGCGGCCGCCAGGGTCCCCCCACCCGCGGTTTCCGGGTTCGATACCCTCCCCCATTTGATCGGGCCCGGCGCTTCATTTCATCGTTTTGTGACGCATGAAACCTCCCTATGTTGACGACTTGCCGGGCTCTTTGGAGCCCGGCTTTTCTTTGTTAGCGCTCGCTTAGCCGAACACGCCCTACCGCGCGCCTGATCAGCCGGAACCCGAGCAGCACCGCCAGGATTCCGGCGTAGATCAGCGGCTCAAGCTGGATACTCTTCACCATCATGATGTAGTGCACCGCAACAAGGATAGCGGCCGGATAGACGAGACGCTGCAGCCGCTGCCAGCGCGCCACGCCCAGCCGCTTGACCATCTTGTTGGTCGAGGTGATCGCCAGCGGCGTCAGTAGGACCAGCGCCGCCATGCCGACGGTGATGTAGTTGCGCTTGAGGACGTCTTCCCAGAAGGCCCGCCAGTCGAAAAACAGATCCAGCCCGAGATAGCTCGCGACATGTAGACAGGCATAGGCGAAGGCAAAGAGCCCGACCATGCGGCGAAACAGGATCAGGCGCTTGAAGCCGGTGAGATCGGCTACCGGTGAGATCGCGAGTGCAGCAAGCAGATAGCGAAACGCCCAGTCCCCGAGATAACGGTTGGTGTATTCGATGGGGTTGACGGTAAGCACATGATCGCCGCCCGAGACGGCGAGCCACCAGTTCCAGGCGAGCCAGAGCGCGGGCAGCAACAGCGCGGCAAACAGAGCTGGCTTGCCGAATTTGTTCAGGGTGCGGGCGGAGACCGCCATCGGGGGCTCGCTAGAAATACCGCTTCAGGTCCATGCCCGCATAGAGATGGGCGACCTCTTCGCCATAGCCGTTGAACATCAGGGTCTTGCGGCGGCGGAATTCGCCGATGCGCCGCTCGCGGGCTTGGCTCCACCGTGGATGCCTGACATTGGGGTTGACGTTGGAATAGAAGCCGTATTCGCGCGGCGTCGCCTCGTTCCAGGACGTCACCGGCTCGCGTTTCACAAACCGCATGGCGACGATGGATTTGATCGACTTGAAGCCGTATTTCCACGGCACGACGAGCCGCATGGGCGCGCCGTTCTGGTTCGGCAATTCGGCGCCGTAGAGCCCGACCGCGATCAGGGTAAGT
>JAKSBY010000292.1 GCA_022360855.1 Sphingomonadales bacterium
AAAAGCAAGATATAAAATACATCTTTATAAATTTTCCTCGCCCAATGGATTACGTCCAGTTGGCGCGTTTCAGCCATTGCGCGGGCAAGACAGCGTTTTAAACTGAGGGTGTGGGAGAGAAGGAGGGATGAGGCATGCCGGCACGATCTGGAATTTCCCGGCGGCGCTTGCTGCAGACCGCGGGCGCGGCCCCTCTGGCGCTTGCATTGGGCTACCATTCCGGGCGCGCTGCGACGCGCCATGACGTCGTCGTTATCGGTGCCGGCTTTTCCGGGCTGCATGCCGCACGGATTCTGGAGGAACTGGGTTTCTCCGTGGCCGTGCTGGAGGCCAGCGGCAGGGTCGGCGGCCGCGCCTACACGCTTGACGACGTGCCCGGCCGGCCCGAGGCGGGCGGTCTGCAGATCGGCGGCATGTATGCCCGGGTGCTGGCGGAAGCAGAGGCACTGGGCGTGGCGCTGGAACCGATCCCGCGCGGCCCGAGGGGTTTCACCCTCGACGTCGGCGGCGAGGTGGTCGACGCGAAGACCTGGCCCCGGATCGAGGCGAATACGTTGGCCCGCGGCGAGCACGAGGTGCCGCCCTATGCGCTCGCCAGCTTTTATCTCAGCCGTGACAATCCGTTGGCAGAACTCGATAGCTGGATTGAGCCGGCGGCCTACGCACTCGATATTCCGCTGAGCGATTACCTGCGCGGCCGCGGCGCGTCGGATACGGCGCTCCGCCTGATCGACCATCAGCTCAGCGCCGGCGAGGTGGCGACGACCTCGGCGCTCGGCGAATTGCGCAAACACCGCATCCGGCTGTTCGAGGCCGATGGCGGGCCGAGCCTGCGCGTCGCCGGCGGCACGTCGCGGCTGACCGACGCCATGGCGGCGAGCCTGCGCCAACCGGTGGCGCTCAACAAGCGGGTGACCGCGCTCAAGGAGACCGGCGGGCGGGTGGAAATCGCCTGCGCCGACGGCAGCAGTTATTCGGCCGGTCATGTGATCTGCTCGGTCCCTTTCTCGGTCGCCCGCGAGATCGCCTTCGACCCGGCACCCCCGGTTTTGCAGGCGGAAGCCATCGGCGCGCTGCCTTACGTGCCGATCACATCGGTCTTTCTGCGCGCCGAGACGTCCTTCCGGCTGGTGGAAGACCTGCCGGCCAATATCTGGAGCGACGGTCCCCTGGAGCGGGTCTTCGCGCTTGCCGGCGCCGACGGCAAGGTCGAGACGTTCTGGTGCCTGATAAACGGGCGTGCGGCGGCGGCTTTCGACGCCTTGTCGCCGGTCGAGCAGCGCGACCTGGTTTTAGGCGAGTTGGCCCGCATCCGCCCGATGTCAGAGGGCAAGATCAGTATTGCCGGGACGCATTCCTGGGGTCAGTATCCCTATAACCGCGGCGCCTGGTCCTATTGGAGGCCCGGCCAGATTGCCCGCTTCGGCGCGGCCATGGCTAAGCCGCACGGGCGCATACACTTTGCCGGCGAGCACACCGCACGGTTTGCCGCCGGCATGGAGGCGGCATTTGAGTCCGGCGAGCGGGCCGCGCTGGAGATCGCCGACAAAGCCTGAATTGTTTGCGATCAATGAGGACGCGGTTGGGCGCCGGTCAAATGAGTCGCACACAAGCGGTGGAGAATGGCCATGTTCAATATCAGTATCGAAAAAGTCTGCATGGTGATCCAGCTGTCACGCCAGCTGGACGTCAAGGTGCCGCCGGTGGATGAGAATTCGGGCTCGAACCCGACCGACGATATGGAGATCGATGCCCTGGAGCTGCGTGCCGACGATGCGATCACCGATGAGCTCACCACCTTCATCGACGATCTGAACGACGATGAGGCGCTGGATCTGGTGACGCTGATGTGGATCGGCCGCGGCACCTATACCTCGGAGGATTGGGAGGAGGCGCGGTCCATCGCCGCCGCAGAGCGGGTGCACAAGACCTCGGAATACCTCATGGGCACACCGCTGTTGCCCGACTATCTGGAAGAGGCGATTTCGCAGTTCGGTGAATCCTGCGAGGGCCAGGCGCTCGACCATCTTTAGCCGCGGCATCGCCCGGCCGGCCGACAGAACACTATGACCTTCGAGACGGTCGAGATCCTGCGCGGCGTCGGGCTGGCGCTTGCTCTCGCCCTGATCATCGGGGTCGAGCGCGGCTGGCAGGAACGCGAGGCCGCCGAGGGCGCCCGCATTGCCGGAATCCGCACTTTCGGACTGATCGGGCTGACCGGAGGCCTCGCCGGCATCTTGGGCCAGGAGGTTTCCTACACGATCATCCCAGCGGGCCTCCTGGCCGTCGGTGGCGTCTTGGTGGCCGGCTACTGGCACAGCGCCAAACTCAGCGGCACCGTCAGCGCGACCACGATCATTGCCGGGCTCATCGCATTTTCCGTCGGCGTCCTGGCCGCACTTGGCTACAGCCTGATCGCGACCTCAGCCGCCGTGGTCAGCGCGATCCTGCTCGGGCTCAAGCCAACCCTGCATGGCTGGCTGGAGCGGATCGAGGAGCAGGAACTGCGCGCCGCGCTCAGGCTGCTGCTGATCTCGGTCGTTATCCTGCCGTTGCTCCCGGACGCCGGCTACGGCCCCTATGACGCGCTCAATCCCTACCGCATCTGGTGGATGGTGGTGCTGATCAGCGGCCTGTCCTTCCTCGGCTATGTCGCGGTCCGGGTTTTCGGCGCCAATCAGGGTCTGGGGATCACCGCGACGGCGGGCGGTCTCGTTTCGTCGACCGCCATCACATTGTCATTCTCGCGCTTCGCGAGCCGGCAGCCGGAGCTTTCCAGGGGGCTCGCCGCCGGTGTGGTTCAGGCATCGAGCATCATGTTTCTGCGGGTGATCGTGCTGGTCGCCATCACCGCGCCGCCGCTCCTCAAAGCGGTGGCCTTGCCGATGGCCCTGATGGCGATCACCGGGCTCGCGGCGGCCGCTTTGCTGTGGTGGCACGCCGCGGCGAGAGGCCGGCCGGACCTGGCCATTTCCAACCCGCTGGAGCTCGGCCCCGCGATCACTTTCGGCGCCCTGCTGGCGCTGATCTCGCTGTTGTCCTTTTGGGCGCATGAGCAGTTCGGCGGCGCCGGGCTTTACGCGCTCGCCGCGCTGTCCGGTATCGCCGATGTGGATGCCTTTACGCTGTCGATGTCCAACCTGATTGCCGGCGACGTCGTCCATACCGTGGCCGCCCGGGCCATCATCGTTGCGGCAATCGTCAATACGCTGACCAAGCTCTCCATGGTCGTCGCCATCGCCGGCGGGACCATGGCGCGCTATGTCGGTCTTGCGATCCTTGCCGTGATCCTGGCCGCTGGAGCCGGCATCGTGATGGCTTAAAGCTTCGGCCGCGCCTGATCGCGCGGAACCATGGCGCAATTGACCAGCATCCACCGCATGTTGAGGCCGATGCGCGTCGCCCCCGGCTCGATGAAGGCATAGGAATAGGGCTTGATGGTGCCGTCCGCCATCCGCTCCATGGCGTAGAGCACCAGCGAATCGCGGTTGAAATTGCCGCCCTTCTCATTGTTCACGTGCCAGGTCACCGAGCGCAGCATGATCCCGATGTTGCGCGGCTCCTGGTCGCGCGTCTCGAACCAGGCGAGATCGCCGCGGTCGTGCAGGGTGATGCCGTCATAGCGCTCAAAAGCCTCGTCGCGGCCGCCGGAGACGCCGGGGATGTCTGCGTAGCAGTGGAAAATGCGTGCGCGTTCCTGCCAAAAGGGGCCGACGCTCCCGTCCGCCGGCCGGCGCCACAACTCTTCGCGGGACAGCAGGATCTCGGCGAAATCGGCAAGCCCGGCTCCGGCGCAATTCGCGTCGTCGCGTTGGCCGGCGAAGTGCTCGGCGCTGCGCACAAAGCGAAAGACACAATCCGGCTGTTCCGGCAATTCACTCAATTCCAGTGTGTCGGCCAGCTCGGCGCCTGAGGCGTAGCTGCGCAGGACGACCTCCTCGGGCGCACCGTCGGCCGCGAGCGTCGCGATCCAGCGGGCGGTTTTCGCCTGGGCCCCCTGGCCCGCCGTATCCGTCCAGGCGAATACGAACCGCCCGAGCGCCGGTGCTTCGATGCGCGAGATTTCCGTCTTCAGACGACCGTGCCGCAGTTCCTCGGCCAGCCCACGGCGGCCGTCGAAATAGGCCTGATTGGCGTTGTCATAGATGCCGGGCAACAGTTCGGCCATGATCAACAGGCTGCGCTCACCCGCGTCGAGTCCTGGCCCTGCGCCCAGATCGTTTGCGGCGGCACACAAAGCAGCGCGCACAAAGCGGCCACTATCGTCGTTTTCTTCATCGCATCCTCCCCGCTTGCGACTCCCCTGTTGGGATCATAGCCGAGCCCGGTCTCGACCGTTATCTCCGTTTTTTGACGCGGGTTCCGTCGCTGATCTGGTCGCTTGGATAGAGAACCACGCTGTCGCCGGGCGCAAGTCCATCGGCGACCTGGGCATGGTTGGTATTGCGCTGGCCGATATCGATGATCCTGAGCCGCGCCCGACCGTCCTCCACGGCAAACACAGCCCACTGGTCGCCGACCCGGAACAAGGCGCCGATCGGGACCTGAACCTCACTGTCGCCTTCCCAAACAACGATGTTGGCAACAATCCGGAAGCCATGCGCCAGATTGCGCCGCGTCTCGGGCGGATCGGAAAAGTCGATGATCACGTTGACCCGCTGCTCCTCGATGCCAAGCGCGGAGGTCTTGGTGAACGCATAGGGCTCCACCCGCCGGACCCGGCCATTCAGCGTGTGGCTGCCGCCCCATTCGTCGATCATCACCCGGGCGCCCTCGACCACGTTGACCGCATCCGAAGACAACAGGTCGACGACGATTTCAAGGTCGCTCGGGTCGCCGACCTCGAGCAGCGGCGTGCCG
>JAKSBY010000270.1 GCA_022360855.1 Sphingomonadales bacterium
ACTATCTGGCTCAGATCCGGCCCCGCACCCGAAGCGACGCGCTGGAGAAGCTGGTCGATGCCCTCGGCCCCTATTGCGAGGACCGCAAGGCGTTCTCCGCGGCCATCGACCGCCACTTCGACGCAATGGCCTTTCACGCCTAGTTGACGCTTCTGGGCCTAGAGCGGGATGAGTTTTGGTCGTTTCACCCTCTCTCTGTCATTCGCCGGCTTGACCGGCGAATCCATGGTTGTGCAGCCGAGGCAATTCCTATATGGACCCGCCGGTCAAGCCGGCGGGTGACAATACGGGATATGAATAGACTTAAACGCATCATGCCCTAGTCTTCGTCTGGGTCCAGCAGGCGGTGCAGGTGCACGATGAAGTAGCGCATCATCGCGTCGTCAACGGTCGCCTGCGCCTTGCCACGCCAAGCCTGCTCCGCCTCCTTGAAATTAGGGAACAGACCGACGAAGTCGACCGCATTGAGATCTTCGAATTCATGGCTTTGCGGGTCCGTCACGCGGCCACCGATAACCAGATGCAGGAGTTGCTTTTCAGACATTGACGTTTTCCTCGACGCCCCCGATGCGGATTTTGTCTGGCTTACCACAACCCAAGACGGTTCCAAAACCCGCTATGAACCTCCTATAGTGCCAAACAACGGTTAAGCGGCATTGAACAAAGGCGCCGCGGTGAGCTCTGGGGTAGACTATGACGAACGACCAGCCGTTTGCCATGCTGATTACAATAGTCGGTGAGGATCGGGTCGGGCTGATTTCGGCGATCACCGGGTATCTGTTCGAGGCTGGCGCCAACCTCGCCGATACGTCGTTTGCCGTGCTGGGCGAGGGATTCGAATTCTCGGCGGTCGCGGAATTTCAGGGTGCGGAAGAGGAGCCCAAATCCATCGCGGCCGGTCTTGCCAAGATCGCCGGCCTGGAAGAGGCGGCCATCCGCGTTGTTCCCTTCCGGTTCCGGCTGGAGCGGGGCTCGGCGGGTCGGCCGACGCATCTGATCCACGTCGAGGGCGGCGACCGCCCCGGGCTCTTGGCCCGGATGACCGAGGTTTTCATGGACTACGGCGTCAATATCGTTCGCCTGACCGCGGTTCGCTATCAGCGGGCCGACGGCGGTTTCGACTACCGGACCTATTTTGCCGTGGCGATCCCGGAGGGACGGGAAGACGCGGTGGCGGCGGCCGTCCACAATACCGCAGGCCAGCTCGGGCTGAGCAGCACGGCCGCGGCCATGGA
>JAKSBY010000794.1 GCA_022360855.1 Sphingomonadales bacterium
GACACCGAGTCCCAAAACGGACCAGAGACCGCCATTCGGCGGGGCGGGATCAGCGAAACGGGACGAAGCTGGCGTTCTCGCTGGCCGCCAGATCGCCATAGATGGCGCGCCGCTGCGCCAGATACTGCGTCGGCGTAACCCCCGTAAACGTAAGGAAATCGCGATTGAAATGGGCCTGATCATAATAGCCGAAATCATGCGCCAGATGGTCCCAGCGCACCGGCCCGTCCGGCGTGATCGCCGCCAGCAGGCGGTTGAGCTTGGCGATGCGCAACAGCGTCTTGGGCGCCACCCCTACGGTCTCTTTCAGGACCGTGATCAAATGTTTGTGACTGATGCCGATTTCGTCCGCCAGTTCGCCGACGCTTCCGGCCGTCGCGCTGGTGAGATATTCCACCGCATGCCGGGCCAAGCCGAGCCCGTTGGCCCAGCCGTCGAGATGGCGGGTGAGCGCGGCGGCCATAATCTCAGCCTGCGCCGCCGGCGACTCGGCGTCGGCCAGCCCGCTGCGCAGCTCCGCCACCTCATGGGCCGGCCAGACCGCCTCGGCGGGCACCACCAGATCGGCCAACTCGTCCATCGGCAGCCGGAAAAAGGGATAGGCGCCCCACGGCTTGAAACTGACGCCGACCACATTGGTTTCGGCGACGGGCTCGTTGATCATATATTCGGTCTGCACGCCGCAGATCCAGCTATCGGTGTTCACCTGCATGTCGGAGGACGCCGCGGCAGTTAGCGTCTTGAAGGGCGATCCAAGATTGACCAGCATGACCACCTGGCCGACCGGCAGGATGCGCTCCCGCGCATAATCGATGCGGCCGTTGGCGCGCCAGATCGAGGCGACAAAGGCGTCGACCGGCGGCCCCGGCCTGAACACGTCGAATTGGAAATCCATGAGAGCGGAACCCAAGCAGATCACCCTGCCCGGATCAACCGGGATTTGGCACCTCTTTGTTGGGTTTGCGAATATTTCAAAAACACGGCGCCATTCATTCCAAATTGCGCCGGGCGTTGAAACTTCGTAATCCAATTACCGGGCGACCATGCGATACTAAAATTGTGGAGGGGCTCCGGAGCTTTCGGGGCCGAAGAGAAATCCCATGTCGAAAATCTCGTTAAACGACAAATTCGAGGCCGAGCACGGCCACGTCTTCATCAGCGGCATCCAGGCGCTGGTGCGCCTGCCCATCGTCCAACGCAAGCGCGATATCGCGGCCGGGCTGAAGACCGCCGGCTTCATCTCCGGCTATCGCGGCTCGCCCTTGGGCGGCTACGATCAGGCGCTGACGCGCGCCGGCAAGTATCTCGACGAATTCGACATCCATTTCGAGCCCGGCGTCAACGAGGATCTCGCGGCCACGGCGGTCTGGGGCACGCAGCAACTCAACCTGACCGACAAGGCCCGCTATGACGGCGTGTTCGGCCTCTGGTACGGCAAGGGGCCGGGCCTGGACCGCTCCATGGACGTGATGAAGCACGGCAACGCCGCCGGCACCTCGCCCCATGGCGGCATACTCTGCCTGACAGGCGACGACCACGGCTGCAAATCCTCCACCCTGCCCCATCAGTGCGACCACAGCTACATGGCCGCGCTCATGCCCGTCTTGTTCCCGTCGGGCATTCACGAATTCGTCGAATACGGCTTGCTCGGCATCGCCATGTCGCGCTTTTCCGGCTGCTGGGTCGGCTTCAAGGCCGTGGCCGAGGCGGCGGAAGCCTCCGGCACCATCGATCTCGAGCGCGAATGGCGCGAGATCGTCATCCCGGAATTCGACTTCCCGCCCGGCGGGCCGCATATCCGCTGGCCCGACGTGTGGCGCGAACAGGATCACCGGCTGCAGCGCTACAAGGGATTTGCCGCACTGGAGTTTGCGCGCGCCAACAAGATCGACCGGCTGATCTGGGATAGTCCCAATCCGCGCATCGGCATCATGGCCTCGGGCAAGGCCTACGCGGATGTGCGCCAGGCGCTCTACGAGCTCGGCATCACCGAGGAGATGGCCCGCGACATCGGGCTTCGGCTCTACAAGGTCGGCATGCCCTGGCCCCTGGAGCCGGAAGGCGCGCGCGCCTTTGCCGAGGGCCTGGAAGAGGTGCTGGTGGTGGAAGAGAAGCGCGAGATGGTCGAGCACCAGCTCAAATGGCAGCTCTTCAACTGGAAGGAAAATGTGCGCCCGCGGGTCGTCGGCAAGCACGACGAGAACAACAACTGGCTGTTGCCGGCGGAGAACGAGCTTTCGGTCGGCCAGGTCGCGCAAGTCATCGCGCAGCGGCTCGCCAAGCATCTCGATTCCAAGGATATCCGCGACCGGCTCGCCTATTTCGACCGCCGCGCCGAGCGCATCGGGAGCTACGCCTCGCCGATCGCCCGGACACCCTATTTCTGCTCCGGCTGTCCGCACAACTCCTCGACCAAAGTGCCGGAAGGCAGCCGCGCCTTCGCCGGCATCGGCTGCCACATAATGGCCATCAACATGGACCGCGACACCGAGACCTATACCCATATGGGCGGCGAAGGGGTCACCTGGGTCGGCCAGGCGCCATTCACCGACGAAGAACACGTCTTCGTCAATCTCGGCGACGGCACGTATCAGCATTCCGGCCTGCTGGCCATCCGCGCCGCCGTCGCCGCGGGCGTGAACGTCACCTACAAGATCCTCTACAACGACGCGGTCGCCATGACCGGCGGCCAGCCGGTGGAAGGCGGCCTCACGGTGGAGCAGATCGCCGCGCAGGTGAAGGCCGAGGGCGTCGGCCGCGTGGTCATCCTTTCGGAGCAGCCGGAGCGTTTCGCCGGCGCCGACCTGCCGCCTGACGTGGACGTATTCGACCGCCGCGAGCTCGACCCGGTGCAGCGCGAGCTGCGCGAGATGCCGGGCGCAACGGCGCTGATCTACGATCAGACCTGCGCGGCGGAAAAACGCCGCCGGCGCAAGCGCGGCCTCCTTGACGACCCGCCGATGCGCGCCTTCATCAACGAGGCGGTGTGCGAGGGCTGCGGCGACTGCTCGGTACAATCCAACTGTATCTCCGTCGAGCCACTCGAGACCGAATTCGGCCGCAAGCGGGTGATCAACCAATCCTCCTGCAACAAGGACATGTCCTGCGTCAGGGGCTTTTGCCCGTCCTTCGTCACCGTCCACGGCGGCGCGGTGCGCAAGAGCAAGCTGGCAGGCGACGGGGCCGAGAGCCTGGACCTGTTTCCGCCGGAGCCGATACTCCCCGAGATGGTGGACCACTACAACATTCTGGTCACCGGCATCGGCGGCACCGGCGTCTTGACCGTGGGCAGCCTGCTCGGCATGGCCGC
>JAKSBY010000593.1 GCA_022360855.1 Sphingomonadales bacterium
CGTCGCGACCATGGGCGACCCGAACGTGTACGGTAGCGCCGGATCCCCGATCGTCTCGCCATGCTCCAGCCAGTCCAGGACCCGTTCGATGTCACCCGCATACAGGTGAGCCAGCGCGAGTTCGCTTGGCGCGATGTACACGAACTCGGCGCGCGCCTCCAGAATCGCCGCTGCCCGTGCTGAGGCCTCTCGATAGCCTCCCGCATCGAGCCCCGTATACATCGCGTTCGCGAGGGCGGTATCCCCCACGATCGAGAAGAGGTCAGCCTGCGCGCGGGCCGCCTCCTCCAGCCGTCCGAGGCCTCGCAGAGATGCGATGAGAAGGTGATGCGCGACCGGCTGGGTCGGGTCCAGGCGAAGCGCCTCACGGGCCGCCTCCATGGCTGCCTCGTCGTCGCCGAGGTGGCTCACCGCGCCGTTCGCCAAGCTCTGAGTCAGACCGCTGAACGGATCTCCATCCCTGGCCAACTGCGCCTGACTCCGGGCTTCGTCCAGTCGTCCCATGAAGATCAGGTAGTGGGAGTAGTAGGCCCGGGTCTCCCAATCGTTGGGGTTGAGCTCGAGGGCCCGCTCGAACTCCCGCCCCGCGGCCTCCCAATCCCACTCGACCCACGTCAGGATAAGAGCGTTGGCGGCGACCAGTGCGGGGTCGTTCGGTGCGAGGGCCAGCGCCCGTGCCTGGTAGTCACGGATCAGAGGCCGCGCCTCGATAGGACTGGCGAGACCGAACTGCTGACGTCCCAACCAGACCCAGGCGATACCCCCGAGCGCCAATGCATTGTCGGGATCGATCTCAAGGGCCTGCCGGAAAAGCCCCTCCGCGATCTCCAGATCCTGCGGGGTCAGACGGCGCAGGTGGTAGTTGGCTCTGAGGGCCAACTGCTGGGACTCGGGGTCGACCTCGCTCGCCGTGGCGAGACGGGCCGCCACCTCGTCGGTCAGCGCCAGGCCCACCTCGTTCGCGACGGCCCGTACGACCTCACGCTGGAGCGTGACCACGTCACGCATTGCTGACCGGAAGGTCCGACTCCAACGAACTCCCGGGGAGTGCACGTCGGTCATCTGCAGCGTAACGGAGACCGAGTCCCCTCCGTATTCCGCCCGCCCCTCCAGGACGGCATCGGCACCTTGTTCCGCCCCGATCTCCGCCACCGACGTGCTCTCTCCGAGATATCGGATGACCGAACGTCGTGATGGGAGTCTCAGCCCGGCCTGCTGCATCTCGCCGATGAGGGAGAGGTGAAGCCCGGCGATCAACGCGGTCTGTTCGGCGTCGAACTGTTCGTTCTCGAACGGAAGTAGGGCCAGGCTCTGAATGTCCGGGCCTCCTATGGCGCCGGTCGCCCACCAGCCTCCGAACCCCAGTGCGGCCACGACGGCCGCAGCCGCGATGCCCCGGGCAATCGTGCGGCGCTGACGCCGTGCACGAGCGGCCTCGATTTCCGTGGTGGTCAGCGCCGTTCGCAGCTCGGTGGCGAACTGTTGGGCATCCTGTTGTCGGTCTACCGGGTCCGGCGCGAGGGCCCGATCCAGCACCGGGCGAAGCGTCTCCGGCCGCTCGTCGGCCCGCGTGAACTCCGGCAGCGTGCCGGTCAGCTTGCTCGCGAGCACCGCCTGAGGGGTCCTTCCGGCGAAGGGGCGTTGCCCCTCGAGCATCTCGAAGAGGATGCATCCCAGCGAGTAGATGTCCGAGCGGGCGTCGACCTCCTTCGCCCCGGCCGCCTGCTCCGGGCTCATGTAGGCC
>JAKSBY010000018.1 GCA_022360855.1 Sphingomonadales bacterium
ACTGCATGCCCATGGCCTCGATCTCGCCGTCGAAGCCGGCGTTGGTGGTGAAGTTCTCGAACAGGACGCAGGCCCCGGTGAGCCGGGCGAGGACCTCCTCCATGGCGTGCAGGGCGTCGGTGTCGGGGTGGCGGCCGGGCTTCTTCTCGCGGCGGACGACGGCCTGATGGAGTTTGACCTCCAGGTCGTCGATCTCCATGTCCTCGAAGGCGACAGACTCGGGGGCGGTCTGGTCGGGAGCGTCGGGCTTGGCCCGGTCCTTGGGGGCCTTGTGCCTTTTCTTCTTTCTCACCTTGGTCATGACACCCTCCCTTCGCCTGTGAGCAGGGTGCGGCAGTCCAGAATTCCGTTCGGGCTGAGCTCGTCGAAGCCTGAGCGGCCGTCCGATCCTTCGACAAGCTCAGGACGAACGGAGTTAGACGTCTGTTCGGCGTTTCTAGGATTAGGTGCAGGTGTGCTATGGGATGGATTAGCCATGCCAATCTCCTTTGAAGGTTGGTGTGGTCAGGGCTTCGTGGGTGCGCCAACACCTGCGGAGCCCGCTATGCGAAAAGCGCCAGGGTGACTATCTGAAAGTTTCGCTTTCCGAAATTTAAAATAGTTTTAGGAAATCTATTTGTCAATTGGTTTTCCGCAATTTCATTGCGGTTTTCACAATCGCAGCTAAAGTGCGCTGCATGATGACACCGGAACAGTGCAAAGCCGCCCGCGGCCTGCTGCGGATGACTCAAGATGATTTGGCGGCGAAGACTGGCCTCACCTCCGTCACCATCCGCAAATTCGAGAACCGAACCGGCCCATTGCGAGACGCCACCATCAACCTCATCAAACTGACACTCGAATCCGCCGGCGTCGAATTCGTCGACGAGAACGGCGGTGGCCCCGGCGTGCGGCTGAAGGGATAAAGGGTCGGGCACCCCTTAAGTACCTGGTACTTAAGGGGGTTGACGCAGGGGCCGCAGTGATGGGCCAGCTTGGTCGCAACTTGCCTTGAGGTGCGGGGCCGGGCCTCAAAACTGTCGGGATTCTTTACAGTTTTGCGGCGGCGCGCTTTATCGCATTCGCCAAAATCCGCAGGACTCTGGGATTCTTAACATATGGCATACTTCTTGCATGTCTCCGACATATACTTATGTGCCTTCGGCTTGAGGCGACATTTTATTTGTTTGGGAGGGGAGTATGATCAATCGTAGAGTGCCACGCGCTGCGGTTCTCGCGCTTGGATTGGCTGTCGGAGTCACCGCCAGCGCCAACGCGGTGATCATGCAGACCCTCACGGGCACGCCGGTCTGCGGCTCCGGCACGGCCACCGCGAATCAATGCGACGTCAACGGCATCACCGGATTTACCCCGTACACGCTTGGCGGCACTTCGGGCGAGACCCGGGCGATCCTGGATATCAATTTCGATAGCCTGGCCCATATCGAGCTGGTCGATACCGACGATGTGACGGAAGCCATCCGCGTGCGCGGGTCCATGACGGCCGTTAACGCCTCACTGGAATATACGATTCAACTGACGGACGAAAATGGCGCGGTGATCCCCGGATTCACAGCGATGGGGTCCGTCACGTTCAATGGGCCCTCGCCAAGCGGGCTGGGAGGCAACATCCCGACTCCCGACTTTTCCGATTCGTTCGAACGCCTGATTTTCCACGATATCCTGATCACCATCGATCTCCTCAGTGGCGAATTTACCCATGACACCTTTTCCAGCGCGTTCGGCGCGATCGAGTTCGACCGGTTCGACGAGGCCAGCAATGTCGGTTTCTGGCCGGACAAGCAGATTCCCGAGCCGGGCACCCTTCTCCTTCTCGGCTCCGGGCTCTTGGGGTTGGCCGCTATTGCGCGCCGCCGGCGCACCGTCTGACCGGCGCCCAGGCAGGGATTCGAAAGGCGGCGGCTCGGGCGGGCCGCCGTTTTCTATTGCGGTGTGCCCGCCCCCCTCACCCAGCTCCGGCTAAGGCTCGGCACAGCCTCGCCAAGCCTTCACATCCCTCTCCCCCGAGGGGAGAGGGGATAGAGTAGCGGGTCCGGCTAAGGCGCCGGCCGCACCGCCGGGCCAAGGCTCCAAATCCCTCTCCCACCAGGGGAAAGGGAGAGTTTGGTGTCAGCCCTCTATTCCCCTCTCCCCTCGGGGGAGAGGGTCAGGGTGAGGGGGCGCATTTATTGCGGCTGCGGCGCGGCCTGGATCGCCTTGATATTGGCCTGCAGGGCGCGGCAGTTGATCGAATAGTTGACCTGCTTCGAGGCCGGCATGCCCTTGGGCGAGGTGATCACCACGCGCTCCCAGCCCTTGTGGTCGGGCACGTCGCGTTTCGGGCCCGCCGAGGGCGCCGCCGCGAGCCGCGTTGACGCGGCGCTGGCCTCCGCCTTCTTCTCCTTGAAGGTGCGCGTCCAGTTCACCGGCTTGGAGCCCGCCTTGGTGAACTTCATCGTGCGCTCGGCCGAGCGGCGGCCGGTATCGCTGACCATCCGATACTTGACGGTGCCGGCGCGCGACGCGTGGATCTTGCCGGTGAAGCTCAGCTTTACGGGGCAGACGCCGACATAGGTCGGGCGGTCGACGCGGAACGCGACCTTGCTGACCAGCTTGGCCGGCTCCTTCTTCTTGGCCCCGGGCCGGGGCTCGGCGGGCAGCGTCTTGGTCGTCTTCTTGGCCCTTCCGGCATTCGGCGTGGGCTCGCAGGCGACCCAGACGGGCACGGAGGTGGTGCGGCTGTCCGCATAGGTGAAGGTGCCCTTGCAGTAGAGATCGAACTGCACGTCATAGGCATCGTCGTAGCGCACCACGAAACCCTTCTTCATGGCCGCGTAGCGGTTCCTGCCCTTGGCGTCGAGGCGGTCGAGCTCGGCATTGCAGGCGGCGACCGGACCGCGCACCGTGTCGGGCTCGGCGAACGGCATCTTGAAGCCGATCGTCTTCCAGCTCTTGGCGTAGGTCTTGTTCTTCTTGTTGACCGAGAGGCTCTCGGTATGGCTGACCGTGTAGAGCCTGGCCTTGTTGAGCTTGCGCAGACCTTTGCAGGCGCCCCTGACCTGAACCGTGACGCTCATATTCTGATGGTCGTTGGCGATGGTCGAGTATTTCTGCGTGCCCTTGGCGTAGACCCGGATTACCGGCTGGTTGAGCGGGACGTTATCGCCCGATTTCTCGAACTGCGTCATCTTCGCGACACCGGGCTTGATGCCGATATAGTCGATGGCGTCGGCCAGAGCCGCTGTCGGCAGCAGGACGGCCGCGGCGACTCCAGAAATGCTGGTGAGTTTCATTGAAAGACCTCCCCTTTCTCCCGGTCCGGGAGCGAAAACGGCCGGATGCGACGGCCGCCCCAAATCCCTGCCCCACCCCAGGGCATGATCAGACATATAACATAATCACGGTTGCGGCGAAAAAATGGCGGTGGGAAGCGGGCATCAGGCGCCGAGTTCCGCCTGCTGCGCTTCGACGCCGAGCGAGCGGGCCGCCGGCAGCCGCAACGTGACCCGCGTGCCCTCGCCAACCGTGCTTTCGATGTTGAGCGTCGCGCCGTGCAGATCGGCGAACGCCTTCGCCAGCGAGAGGCCCAATCCGGCGCCGCGGCCGCGCTCGGCGACGACGCCGCCGAGCTGCTCGAAGGGCTTCAGCGCACGGGCGAGTTGATCGGCCGGCATCCCGGCGCCGGTGTCGCTGACGATCAGCTCGACCTGCCGGCCCTTGCGCTGGCGTGCGGTGAGGCGCACGGTCCCACCCGGCTCGGTGAACTTGATCGCATTGGTCAGGAGATTGATCAGGATCTGGCGGATCAGCCCGGCATCGACGAAGATCGCCGGCAGGCTCTTGGCCAACTCCACTTCGAGCCTGAGGCCCGCCTCGCGGGAGTCCAGCTCGACCAGACGGACGGCGTCGTCGACCAGCTTGTCGATGGCAACGGACTCCTCGACCAGCGGCATATGCCCGGTCTCGATGCGCGAGAGATCCAGCATGGCGTTGACCACGCCCAACAGATGCTCGCCCGAGGCCTGGATGTCTTCGGCATATTCCAGGGCGCGTTCGGCGCCCTTTGCGGAGCCCCGGAAAAGCGGCAGGGTCAGGAGCGAGGAAAAGCCGATGATGGCGTTCAAAGGCGTGCGCATCTCGTGGCTAAGCGCGGCGATCAGCTCGGACTTGGCCTGGTTCTGGCCCTCCAGCCTGGCGAGCCGGCGCCTGAACCGGGCCAGGCGGCGTTCGAGATTCTCTGCATTCAAGCGGGCACGGACCGCCAGCAGCGCCAGCCCGGCCGAAGCACCGAGCCCGACCACGCCGGCGATCAGCATCAGCGCACGCCAGTGCATCGGCACGGGCGCGCCTCGCTCCGCCAAAACGGCCGCGGCAATCAGCAAGGTCAGCAGAATGCACGCGGCCACCGCCGCAAAGGCGGCCGCGCCACGAAACGACAGGGAAGGCCGTTGGTCCTTTGGCCACCCGGAACCTGGGGATTCGCGCCACACGATACGCATTACTCCACAACAAAAGCCAACCGCCGCCTCCCCATTTGGCGGCGCGTTCCCCTTGCCCTGTCTTTTTTCTTGATCCGGCGAATTCTGCGCCGGCGTCTCGTCAGACCGCGCTTCGTTTAGCCGGTCGCGATATATTCCTTCAGCGCATTCGCCTCTTGCTCGGTCTCGGCGATGCGCTGCTTGACCACGTCTCCGATGGAGATCATGCCGACAAGCTCGTCGTCTTCTACGACGGGCAGGTGGCGAATCCTTCGCTCGGTCATCAGTGACATGACCTCGGCGATACTCTCATGCGGAGCGCAGGTGACCACGTCGCGGGTCATCAACCCGCTGACCGGCTGTTGCAGCAGGCCGCCGCCCTCCTCCACCAGGGCACGCACGATGTCACGCTCCGAGAGGATGCCCGCGATCTTCCCGGCCGACTTCACGAGTACGGCGCCGATCCGCTTTTCCTTGAGGAGCTGAATCGCACTGATCACCGTATCGGTCTCCTCGACCGAAATGATCTCGCTGCCTTTGTCGCCCAGGATATGCTTAACGGTCATGCTCGTCTTCCTCTGTCGAATGGTCTGGCCGCATTCAACACCCGGCTCCCAACACCCGGCCCATGGCACCGAATTTGCGCTAATTTACTGAATTTTAATCACAAATTGGCGCCGATCTCAGCCTCTATTATGACGCCAAATCGGGGCTTTGGGCAAGTCCCCTCGTCTGACAGCGAATATGGGATTTCCGCGCCGCCGTTTGGCGGCTAATATCCTGGTATCAGGTCAACTTCATCCGGGCGGGGAAAATCGACATGGCTGAGGGAACGACGGTCGCGTCCAAGCGAGGCTGGCAGATCGTTGCGCCGCTGGGCTTCGGCGCGGGGCTCATCGCGTTATTCACGCTGATCGTGGCCGGGCCCGGTCATGCCGCGGGCCTGTGGCACTACTCGGTCAGCTTCATCCTGATGCGCTACGCCTTCTTTCTCGGGGCCGCCGGCGGCATCGTTGCCCTCCTCGGCGTGATCATCACCTGGCGTGGCGACAGGAAACGCAGGACCATGGCGGTCATCGGGCTGGTCGCCGGCATCGCGACGGTTCTGGCGATCTACTCCTGGCGCGCCAAAGCCCGCAGCCTGCCCTTCATCCACGACATCACCACGAGTGTCGACGATCCACCGGCCTTCACCGTCATCCCGCCGCGCGTCTACACCGAGCGGGAGCTGGGCATCCTGCCGCCGCCCGAGAAACAGAAAGAGATGATTCGCGACGCCTATGGCGACCTGGAGACACTGTTGGTGGACACCGATGTGGCGGAGACCACGGCGCTGGCAGCCGAGGCGGCCCGAGAGCTCGGCTGGGAAATCGCCGCGAACGATCCGGCCGCGGGCCGGCTCGAGGCCACCGATACCACCTTCTGGTTCGGCTTCAAGGATGACATCGTCGTGCGCATCCGCGCGGCCGAGGGCGGCAGCGCGGTGGATGTACGGTCGGTGTCGCGGGTCGGCATCAGCGACATCGGCAAGAATGCCGAACGCATCCGCAGTTTCATCGCGACCTTTCAAAACGCAAAGATCAGGGCCGATGCCGCCGCAAAACGCGCGAGCCAATAGGAGTGCGCATTGGCAAAGACGATTCTCCTGATCATCGTTCTCGGCGCGGCGCTGATCGGTGTCTCCCTTTTCGCCATCGACCGTTGGCAGTCGCTTGCCGATGTCGAGATTTCGACCGCCGGCACAATTGCGCTGGCGCTCGGGTTGATCCTGACCTTTGGGCTTGGCGTTGCCCTGATGGCGCTGGTTTTCTATTCCTCCCGAAAAGGCTATGACGACGCCGCATCCCGCTCCGATTTGCAAGACGACGACTAGGGCCCGCAAAGAAGCATGACTAGCGAAAGTTGGAAGGAGTTCGGGGAGCTCGTGGTTTCGGTCTGGAGCCAGGGCGTTCAGGGCGTCGATTTCACAAAAATCCTGATCGCGTTCGCGATCTTCGTCGGATTTCTGTTCGTCAGGCGCCTCTTCGCGGTCTTCGTGCTGCGCCGGCTGGCGCGCTGGGCCGAGCGGACGGAAACCGAGGTCGACGACAAAGCGCTCGAATGCCTGGACCCGCCGCTGCGATTCGTGCCCGTGGTCATGGGCTTTTTCTTCGCCACGGAACATCTCGAGGCGACCGGGCTGCTCGAGACCGTGTTCACCAACACCAGCCGGTCGCTCGTGGCGTTCACCCTGTTCTGGGCGCTGTACCGCCTGGTGGAGCCGTTTACCGACGGCCTCAAGGCCGCCAGCAAGTTCTTTACCGACGAGCTCATCGACTGGGTCGGCAAGGCGCTCAAGGCGGCAACGGTCTTTATCGGCGCGGCGACGGTCCTGGAGATCTGGGGGATCGCCGTCGGGCCCCTGATCGCCGGGCTCGGCCTGTTTGGCGTGGCCGTGGCGCTCGGCGCGCAGGACCTCTTCAAGAATCTCATCGCCGGCATTTTCGTGATCGGCGAACAGCGCTTCCACAAAGGCGACTGGATCCGGGTCGACGGCGTTGTCGAGGGCACGGTGGAGCGCATCGGCTTCCGCACGACGAAGGTGCGCCGCTTCGACAAGGCGCCGGTCTATGTGCCGAACACCAAGCTGGCTGACAATCCGCTGACCAACTTCTCGCGCATGACCCATCGCCGCATCAAATGGCTGATCGGCGTCGAATACCGTACGTCCGTCGATCAGCTCCGCGAGATCCGCAACAGGATCGAGGCGCATCTGCACGGGAACGACGCCTTTGCCAAGCCCGACGAGGTCTCCACCTTCGTGCATATCGACCATTTCGGCGATTCGTCGATCAACATCCTGCTCTACTGCTTCACGCGCTCCACGGTCTGGGGCGAATGGCTTCAGATCAAGGAAGACCTGGCCTGCACGATCAAGGACATCGTAGAAGGCGCCGGCTCCGGCTTCGCCTTCCCGAGCCGCTCGCTCTACGTGGAGACCCTGCCCGACGCGCCGGAGATCTTCCCGCTGCACCAGCAAACGCCCAATCAACAGGAAATCTGAACACCATGAACGATCGCGGCGATCCCATCATCCGCACCGCACCGCGGCTGGCCGACCTCAACCTCAACGGCAATATTTTCGGCGGCTGGATCCTGAGTCAGATGGACATCGCCGGCGGCTACACGGCGGCCCGGCGCGCCGACGGTCCGGTCGCCACCGTGGCCATCGAGGCGATGAAGTTCCACCGGCCCATCAATCCCGGCGATCTGGTGAGCTGCTACGCCAAGATCGAGAAGGTGGGGCGCACCTCGATGCATGTTTGCATCGACGTCTGGGTCTCGCGCCGCGGCGAGCCGGAAGACGTCCGCGTCACGGAAGGCACCTTCGTCTTTGTGGCCATCGACAAGAACGGGCGCCCCCGCCCGGTCGACGGCTAGCGGATGGGGTCTGAATTTTTTTTGCGGAATGACGGAATAAACCGGAGGGCTCAACCGTTACCTCACGAATGTCGCGTTGCATTGGAGGTACATGATGTCTCACCGGAAATGTCTGGTCTCTTCGGCCGCCTTGGCCGCCGCTCTTGGATGGAGCACCGTATCCTGGGCGCAGTCCGGCGAGAGCCCTGCGCCCGCAGCGGCCTTTCTGCAGGCCGAGGACGACGTTGACGACGCCGTCAAAGACGAAATCGACGACGAAGCGGAAGATGAGATCGCGGACGAGCTCGACGACGAGATC
>JAKSBY010000479.1 GCA_022360855.1 Sphingomonadales bacterium
GACCCAGCCCGCGAGATCGCCGCTGACCGATTTTTCCAGCTCGACCACCCGGCCGGTGAGCATCAGGGCCCAGGTCGACGCGTTGACGAACATCGAGTCGGAATGGCCAACATGCTCTTCCCATTTGCCGGAGCCGATCTTCTCCGCGATCAGCGCATCGGCGGTGTCTTCGTCGGGGATTCGGAGCAGCGCCTCGGCAAGGCACATCAGCGCGATGCCTTCCTGGTTGGAAAGGCCGAATTCCTGCAGGAAAACGTCCAGAGTGCCGCGCTCCTGCTTGCGCTTGCGGGAGCCGGCGATGAGCCGCGCGGCAACGGCGGAGACGCGTTTGCACGCATCGCGCGTCAGCGGAGCGTCGTCGAGCAACTGCCCGACCACAACCGCCTCGTCCGCCAGCGCGAGCGCGCGGATTTGCGTACGCAACTCGGCCAACGAAGCGGCCGATCGGTGTTCGGTTTCGGTATGAGCTTCCATCACGGTCACGGCAGGTTTGTCTTTTGTTTCATCAGGCCGTTAGGCTATGACCACAGCCTACCTCTGCCACGGCTAGATGAGGCTTTCAAGCGAAGCGTGATGCACCCCTCGATGAGCATCATCATCCCGGCGCGCGATGCGGCGAAGACGCTTCCAAAACTCTTGCAGTCCCTGAACGCGCAAATCCGCCCGGACGGATGGCAGGTCGAGATCATCGGCGTCTATACCGAATCCGAAGACGCCACCTTGGACGTCCTGAAGGCGGCCGGCGTTCGCATCGTAACCTGCCCGCGGCCGGGCCCCTCGGCGGCGCGCAATATCGGCGCCGGCGCGGCCCAGGGCGCGGTGCTCTATTTCCTGGACGCGGATGCTTGCCCGGTCGGCGACCGCTTTTTTCTGAACATCGCGGAAATGGCCGAGCGGCACGGCCGTTTCTCGGCATTCGGCGGCCCGATTCTGCTCGACCCCGGCCAGCGCCGGAATCCGATCGCCGTCGGCGACCACATCGCCTGCTGGTATATCTGGCACGAGAAACGCACTGCCGGACCGATCGACTTTCAACCGACCGCTAATTTCGGCATCACCCGGCGGCTTTTCGTCCGTCTCGGCGGCTTCAACGAAAAGCTGACGGTGCTCGAGGATTTCGACCTGCAGGTACGACTACGGCAGATGCGCCGGCAGATCATCAGCGATCCCCGGCTGGCGATCACGCACCGGGCCCGCGGCGGCCTGTTTCGTTCGTGGCGGCATAGCTGGCACTGGGGACTCCCGGTCCGCGACTCCTTCTACAAGCGGATCGGCCGCACGCGTTACCCCTATCTTGACCGACCCGACCTGTTCTGGGTCAACCTGCCACGCATATTCTTTGACCGCACAAAGATCGTCTGGCGCATTTATCGGCGTGTGTCACCGCGCCAGCTCTGGTTCTCGCTGCCCTTTTTGCTGGCGACAATCTTCGCCTGGTCCCTCGGCGTCTCCTTTGGCCGCGGTCAACCGAAGCCGAAGCCGCTGCCGGCGCAGGCGGCGCGTTAGCTCGGCGGCTCGGCTTCCTGATCCGGAGCCGGCATGAATTCCGACATGAATTCCTGGAATTTGCCGCCCGGCCCCGGCGCCAAATCGTCGACCCGGATCACCTTCAGCGGTGGCGGTTCGGGCCCCAGGGCAGCCTCCCACGCCCCAGAGAAATAGCCGACAAGCGCCTCCGACAGCGGCTCCGTGGTGACCAGACGCAATTCGAACCCGCCGTCGAGAAAGTGCTGGATCTGAAATTTCCTGAGCGGCGCGGCCATATCGGGTGGCAATGCGTCGAGTGCGTCGCGCAGCACATATTCCCGCTCGATCGTCCCTTCCGGCAGATAGGCCAGCCTGATATAGCGTCCGACGATCGGGCCGAAGCTCGGCAGGGTGCGCCCGCAGGGGCAATCGCCCGAGACCGCGGTCGCGAGATCGCCGGTATCGTAACGGATCAGCGGCATGGCGAGATTTGCCAGGCAGGTGACGAGCACACGGCCGGTTTCGCCCGGCGCGACCGGCTGGCCGTCGTCGTCAACGATCTCGACCACGGCAAACTCGTCATGCGCATGGTAGCGTCCGCCTTCGCGGCACTTGACCGCCACAATTCCGACCTCGGTCAGGCCGTAATTCTGCTCGACCGGGGCGCCGAAGGCCGCTTCGATGCGCTGCGCCATGCCGGGTGTCATCATTTCGGAAATCGCGTGAAGGCCCTTGAAGCTCCTGACGAGCGGCGTTTGGATGCTGGCGAATGCGAGATGTTCCAGGGCCTCCGGATAGGTCGTCAGATAGTCCGGCCCGAGATCGTTTAGCCAATCGCGCTGATCATCGACCCCGTTCCAGTAGCTGAACCCGAAGGCTTTCCCTGTTTCGAAGAGATTGCCGACATAAGGCCAGTACGGCAACGGCGCGACCTCGCCCAACTCCGGCGGCGGGCGGTTCGAGACCTGCGGCAGTTGGCTCGGCGTTCGGATTGACGCCATGACGCCTGTGGGGTCGAACCGAAACCACCGGTATTCGCGCTGCTTGATCACCGGCACGAAGGCACCGCTCACATTCGTATGCGCGACCTCGGTTGGCGGACCGGTGGAGCCGGAAGAGCGCTGAAGACGCAAGAGTTTTTGTCCGGCAGGCAGCCGCCGCGCCATCAACTCGTCGCGCCTGAGCTGGACGTCGGTCTTGCTCAGCTCCGGCAACTCCGCAAGCGAGTCCGGCGTATCGAAGGACAGGACATTCTCGCCTAGCCCATTGAGTTGTTCGGCATAATAGGCCGTTTGCGCCATCGCAAAGTCGACCAGCCCTTTCAGCGCTGCACTGCGCCGGCGCCTGCGTTCAGCCGACGGCAGGAACTCGTTCGCCAACAGCCGGTCGAAAGGACGGGTCGTGCCAGGGCCCGGCTTCAGACGCCAGGCCTCCTGGACTTGTTTTTCCTGTTCAAAGCTGGTCATCGGGGGATGGGAAGAACTCGGACATGAAGTCGTGGAATTTACCGCCGGGCCCGCGCGCGATGTCGTCGACCTGGATCACTCTGAGCAGGGGCGCCTCGGGCCCCAGGGCCGCCTCCCACGCCTCAAAGAAATGTGCGACAAGCGCCTCGGACAAGGGGCGGGCGGCGACCAGCCGGAGCTCAAAACTGTCGTCGCGATAATGCTGCACTTGAAACATCCTCAAAGGCGCGGCCAAGTCCCGCTCCATGGTCTCGAACGCATCGCGCAGCACATAGACTTTCTGAAATGTCCCATCGGGCAGGAAGGCGATCCGGTAATAA
>JAKSBY010000596.1 GCA_022360855.1 Sphingomonadales bacterium
CAGCGACGCCGGCGTCGGCGGCATCGTCAACGCCGCGCTCAGGGAGTTCGGGCTCGATCCCGCGCGCCTGCCGCGCACCCTGCCTTATGAAATGCCGGAGCATGCCATCGCGGCCGGCGGCCGCTACGACGCCGAGGCCCATGGCGCCGCCTTGCGGGAATTGAGCCGCTACTTCGGCAATTTCGATCCGCTGTTGCAGCACGTCGCCGCCCACGAGGCCGGCGCCGGGCCCGTCTATACCTGGCCGCATCATTTCGACATGGCGAGCCTGATCCTCCTGGGCGACGATGCCGAGGCCAGCCCGCAGATCGGCGTCGGCCTGTCGCCCGGCGACGGCAATTACGCCGAGCCCTATCTTTACGTCAGCGTCTGGCCGCGCATCGACGACGCCGGCGCGTTGCCGGAGCTGCCGGCGCCGGCCTTCTGGCACACGGCGGATTTCCTGATGGCCGTGCTCAAGGGCAGCGACATGGCGGGGCTGGACGGAAGCGCCGTCGCCGCGATCGTCTCGGCGGCCGTTTCCGGCGCACGGGCGGGGCTCGAGGCATTGGGAGGGCAGGGCTGATGGAGTTCATCGACGGCACCTTCGCGATCCTCGAAAAGATCGCCCACGGCATCGACCTGATCGGCATCCTGATCGTGCTCTGGGGCTTTGCGCTCGGCCTGGTCGGCTACTTGCGCGCCGAATCGGCCAACATCTTCCGCGGCTGCACCATCAATGCCATGCGCGACGTCCGGCTCAAGCTCGGCTCCTACATCCTGCTCGGCATCGAATTCATGATCGCCTCGGATCTCGTCAACACGGTGATCAGCCGCTCCCCCGACGACCTCATCTTCGTCGCCGCCCTGGTCGTCATCCGCACCGCCATCAGCTACTTCCTCGGCAAGGAGCTCGAGGCTGTACGGCGGGAGAAGGAAGGCTAACCCCCATTTCCCTTCGACGGCCTTTTCCCGTCATCGCGAGGCCCGGAGGGCCGCGGCGATCTGGTCGCGGCGGCGCTCCGACGGCCCCGAGATTGCTTCGGCGCCGCCTCGCAATGACAGGATGGGCCCGGGGGTCAGCCGTAGTTGGGCTCTCTGCCGTGGCGCAGGCGGTAGAGGCGGTCGGCCTCGCGGCTCAGCGCGTGAACCAGGAAGACCAGACCGTCGGTCCTGACCGTCGAGTCCAGGCGGACGCCATAGGCGAGGTCGTGGAACAGCGTCA
>JAKSBY010000088.1 GCA_022360855.1 Sphingomonadales bacterium
CTGGTGTTCGGCCAGCCTGCATCCGAATGTCTTTCATACGCGTCTGCCGCAGTTCTTCTGCGACCACGAGGCGGGCATGGCGCGCGTGCGCGACTTGGCGATGGTGCGGCTCGCCCAGGACTTTCGCCAGATCGAAGACCGTCTCGCTGACGGCCCATGGTTTTTCGGCGGCGAATGGTCCGTCGTGGATGCCTATCTGTCATGGGCCTGGTATCGCGTAGACGGAACCGGATTCGACTTTTCTCCCTATCCCCGATTCGCCGACATGTATGAGCGCGTGCTCAAGCGCCCGAGCGTCGCACGCGCGCTGGCAAAGGAACAGGAAGCCTATGAATGGCTGGAGGAAAACGACCTGATGGTCAACTTCAAGACGCTGACGCCGAAGAGCGGGCAGTAACGTGTCGGGCGTTGGGCGCCTGCACCATCGAGCGGATTCGAACCAACCGCTATGGCCGGTGCAAAATAGTTGATACAATGGCGCCGCCAAAAACGTCGTCAATGTCAATTCCACAAACGCGTTTCCCTGCATGCGTGTCCTCAACGCCGAAGACGTGACCCGGCTCCTGAGCATGGACGACTGTATCGACGCCATGGACCAGGCGATGCGGTCGCTGGCCCGGGATGACGCCGCGGTGCCGCCCCGGCTGATCATGCCGCTGATCGACGATACCGGGCTGCTGTTTGTTATGCCGGGATCGTCGAGGGCCATCTACGGCGCGAAGGTTATCGGCTTGCGTCCAGATAATCCCAGGCGCGGCCGACCGACCATCCAGGGCTTCGTGGCGCTTTTCGATCCTGAGACGGGAACGCCGCTGGCCATCGTCGATGGTGGGACCATTACCGGCATGCGAACTGCCGCGGCGTCGGGTCTGGCAACCCGCGAACTGGCGCGGCCCGACGCCAAATCGCATGGTGTTTTTGGCACCGGTGTGCAGGCCGCCAGCCATATCGACGCCGTCGCCGCGGTTCGCGACATCGACGAGGTGGTCGTCTGGGGGAGATCGAAGGAAAAAGCGCAGGCGCTGGCCCAGGCAGAGGCCGAGCGGACGGGACTGTCGATCCGTGCGGCCGAAGATCCGAAGGAGGCGGCGGCATGCGACGTCGTCTCGACGGTCACGGGCGCTTCCGGGCCCATCCTTGAAGGCGCCTGGCTCACTCCCGGCGCGCATGTCAATCTGGTCGGCGCGCACAGTCCAACCACACGAGAGGCGGACAGCGCCGCGATCACGCGCGCCGGCGTGTTCGTCGAGACCCTCGAGGCGGCGCTCAGGGAGGCCGGGGATATCCTGATCCCGATCGAGGAAGGGGTCTTTTCGAAAGAGGCGATTAGAGGGACGATCGGCGAGGTGCTGCTCGGCTTATGCCCGGGGCGCACCGAGCCGAACCAGATCACGCTTTATAAATCACTGGGAAACACGGCCCAGGATCTGTTCGCGGCCAACGCCATCTTTGAAAGGGCTTTGGCCGCAGATGCGGGGGTCGAAATCGACTGGTAGGCCGGTCAGAGCCGCGCCGGCTTGCCGCAGCCGATCGATGGTGGGCGCAGTCACGCGCGCCGGCGACTGGGTCGCGGCCCAATCGGGGTTGCCGCATCCGGCGATCGTTCCGGCCACGGCGA
>JAKSBY010000158.1 GCA_022360855.1 Sphingomonadales bacterium
CGAGCAGGGCGTCGTGGAGCGTAGACGTTCGGCGGTCGACCAGGCCATCGAGATCGTCCGGCGCCGGATCGACGAACTCGGCACGCGCGAGCCGACCGTGCAGCGCCAGGGCGAAAACCGCATCCTTCTGCAGGTGCCGGGCGCCAAGAACTCGCAGGAGATCAAAGACGTCCTGTCCAAGGTCGCCAAGATGACGTTCCACATGGTGGATATGAACACCTCGGTCGAGGACGCCAGGCGCGGCCGGCTGCCGGGCGGCTCGGGCATCTTTCCCTATCCCAACGACCCGCAGGGATTCGGCGAGATCGTCCTGCGCAAGCGCGCGCTGATACGCGGCGAGGATCTGGCCGACGCCAGCCAGGGCTTCGATCAGAACGGGTTTCCCATCGTCAATTTCCGGTTCAATGCCAAGGGCGGTAAGATTTTTGCCGATACGACCAAGAACAATGTCGGCAACCTGTTTGCCATCGTTCTCGACGGCGAGGTGATCTCGGCGCCGCGGATCAGGACGGCGATCCTCGGCGGCGCCGGCTATATCGAAGGCAATTTCACGGTCGAAAGCGCCAGTGAGCTGGCGCTCCTGTTGCGCGCTGGCGAGCTCAATGCGCCGCTCGAATTTGTCGAGGAACGAACGGTCGGCCCTGATTTGGGCTCCGATTCGATCGCCGCGGGCCGCGCCGCGGCGCTGATCGGATTTGTAGCCGTGATCGTCTTTATCATCGCGGCCTATGGTTGGTTTGGCGTGGCCGCGAATGCGGCACTGCTGCTCAATATGGCCATGATTGCCGGGGCGCTTTCGACCCTGGGTGCCACGCTGACCTTGCCGGGCATTGCCGGCATCGTGCTCACCATCGGCATGGCGGTCGATGCCAACGTGCTGGTCTTCGAGCGCATCCGCGAGGAGATTCGCGCCGGGCGAACACCGGTCTCGGCAATGGATTCCGGCTACCGGCAGGCCCTGAGCACGATCCTCGATGCGAATATCACGACGCTGATCGCCGCGGTGATTCTGTTCGAGTTCGGGTCGGGTCCGGTAAAGGGTTTTGCCGTCACCCTGATGTTCGGAATCGTCACGTCGGTTTTTACGGCGGTGACGGTCACCCGCATGTTCCTCGCCCTTTGGCTGCGCCGGGCTCGGCCGCAGACCCTGCCGATTTAGGAGCCCGAGCATGCCTTTCAGACTGGTCCCGGCGGAAACCAAGCTAGACTTTCTCAGGCTGCGCTTTGCGGCGTTCGTCCTGTCCGCGATCCTTATCGTTGCCTCGGGCTTGGTGTTCTCGATTCGCGGCCTCAATTTCGGCATCGATTTCGCCGGCGGCATCCTGATCGAGGCCGGCACGGAAAACCCGCCCGATGTTGGCCTTTTCCGCTCGACCGTGAGTGGGCTCGGCCTCGGCGATGCTTCGATCCAGGAGTTCGGCGCCAGCGCGGTGGACCTTACGCTGGAGGATGTGGCCGGGCAGGACGCGCCATCGAACTACTCGGTACTGATCAGGATCGAGGCGCAAGAGGGAGGCGAGGACGTCGGCCAGGCGGCGGTGCTGACCGTGCAGAATGCGCTGACCGAGGCGGTCGGCGAGGAAATCAGCTGGCGGCGAATCGAGTTCGTCGGTCCCAAGGTCTCCGGCGAGTTGATCCAGGACGGCATCCTGTCGGTGGTCCTGGCCGTGATCGCGGTCCTGATCTATATCTGGTTCCGCTTCGAATGGCAGTTCGGCGTCGGCGCGGTGGTCGCGCTGGTCCATGACGTCCTCTTGACGGTCGGGCTCTTCTCGTCCACCGGGCTGGAATTCAACCTCACCAGCATCGCGGCCATCCTCACCATCGTCGGCTATTCGCTGAACGACACGGTGGTGGTCTATGACCGGATCCGGGAGAATCTGCGCAAATACCGCTCCATGGCGCTGATCGACGTTCTCAACATGTCGCTCAACAGCACCCTGAGCCGGACCCTGATGACCTCGGTCACGACCTTGCTGGCGCTCCTCGCGCTGTTCTTCTTCGGCGGCCCGGTGATCCGGGGCTTTACGGCGGCGATGATCTGGGGCGTATTCATCGGCACCTACTCTTCGGTGTTTATCGCAGCACCTGTCCTACTGTTTCTCAAGGTCAACCGTCCAACAATCGAGGACGCCGCCAAGGCGACGCCCTAGGGCCGGCGGTGGACTTCAAGGAGCAGAGCGCCGGCCCGAAAGTCATGGCGATCCATGGCTATGGCGCCGGCGCCTTCCGCATATCCGGCAAGCGCTATATCGGCCCGGCCATCGTTATGGCCGATGC
>JAKSBY010000643.1 GCA_022360855.1 Sphingomonadales bacterium
GAACTCGCCCCGATCTGTTTCGGGCCGGGTCTAAAGCCTCCAAGACTGCGATGCAAGTGGGCCCGACAGCGGCCACGATCATTCAGAGAAAAACTTAAGGACTCCACACGTTCATTACTGTAGACTGGCGGCGGTGGAGTAGCCGTTCGGCCCTGTCCGAACGCGCCACAAATATGGGGGAACATAGGATGAGTAGGCTTCTCTACTACATCGCCTTATTTCTGCGCAGGCAATTCAATTTCTTGCTTCCGTTCCTCAGCAAGTACGGAAAATACCTGGTTTTTGGCTTTGTCTTGCTGCTGGTGGCTGCCGGCTACCGGGATTTCTACCTGCAATACGCGCATGCTCCGGCGAAACACCACGCCTGTGCCGAGGAGGTCGCGTCCTACACCGCCACCTATAAGTGGTCCAAGTCCCTCGATCAGGGGTGGAGCGTTTACGACAGCGAGTGGTTCTACAACACGACCCAGGGCTCAGCTCTGTTGCCCTACGATTTCTTCCTCGTCCTGCGCGAATCCGAATCAGGACACTGCCTGCGGTCTCCCGAGGTGATGGACGAGTTCCGCTACATTCCCCAGAAGGCCAGCAAGCTCAATCCTGACGGGCTTCCGGTCGGCTTCGTCAAGGAAGTCTATAAGGGCCCGAAATACAAGGGCCACAAGCCCAGGCGGCAGGAGTATGTGGGCTTCACCTGCGCCGCCTGCCACACCGCTCAGATCGACCATAAAGGCGCCAGCTATCTGGTCGATGGCGGGCCAGCCATGGCCGATATGGTGGATTTCCTCAGAACCCTGGAAGCGTCGCTGAAGGCCGCTAAAGACGAAAATCTTGGCAAATTCACCGAGGAGGTGCTCGCGCTCGAAAACGACTACGACACGGCCGAAGAGGTCAAGGCCGATCTGGAAAAATGGACGAGCACGATCGCGCACTACAACTTCATCAATCATAGCGTGAAATATTCCGAGAGGGAGGGCGGCGCGAGCAAAACGGTGCGCTATGGCAATGCCCGGCTCGACGCCTTCGGCCGCATCTACAACCGGGTGCTCGAGCACGTGATCAGCCGCGATCAGGTCCGCGACGCACTGCTGCAGGTCGTCGGCCCCACGAAACAGCCGCTGCTGACCCCAGGCCAGGTCGATGCCGTTCTCAAGGGGATCAACGAAACCATTGTCGGCCAAGCGGGTTTCAAGAAGATCCTGAACCGATTGAAAGACGGTAAATCACCTTATCCCGGACTGAGCGACACCAACATGGGTCGGGTGCGCAACAAGCTCTTCAATTCGCCCAACGCACCGGTCAGCTATCCTTTCCTCTGGGACGTGCCGCAGTCCGACTACGTGCAGTGGAACGGCCTCGCCTCCAACGCGGGCGCTGGCCCGCTCGGCCGCAACACCGGCGAGGTGATCGGCGTTTTCGCGATTCTCGACTGGCACGTAGATACAGGTTTGTCCGCCTGGATGCGCCGTTTCTCGATACCAAAACTGGTGACCGGGCAGAGCGAGAAGAAGAAGGCCATCAATTTCGATTCCTCCGCCGACCTTTTCAATCTGCGCCGTCTGGAGCGACATCTGCGCAGCCTCAAGTCGCCGAAATGGCCGAAAGAAAAGTTCGGCGGATTCGATCCTGAGAAGCGCGAGCATGGCCGGCGCCTCTACGCAAAGTTCTGCCAATCCTGCCACGAGGTGATCGACCGCAGCGACCCCGAGCGCAAGATAATCGCAATGATGTCCAGCCTGCGAAAGGCCGGGACCGATCCGGCGATGGCCAAGAACAGCGTCAAATACACTGGAAAGTCCGGCAATTTCAGGGGCACCTATCAAAGCACCGATGTCGGCGACATTCTCGTCAAGGATGATGCGCCCGTGATCGTGATCTTGAGCGCCGCGACAACCGGCGTGGTAACCACGCCGGATCCAGACAAGACGTGGCTCCTGCGCTTTCCCGAATGGCTCTACACCATCGGCAGCGCATTTTTGGACAACGACATCAAGAAAACGATCAAACGCGGCAATTACGACCCCGATACCACGTCGAAGCCGTTCAATTCGCTGCTCGCCTACAAGGCGCGGCCGCTGAACGGAATCTGGGCGACCGCGCCCTATCTCCACAACGGTTCGGTGCCGACGCTCTATGATCTGCTGCTGCCGGTTGACGCCGAAGAGGGCGAACCCAGCCGCCCCGAGGTCTTCTATGTCGGCTCGCGGGAATTCGATCCAAAATACGTCGGCTTTAAAAGCTCCGAAGGCCCCTTCAAGTTCGATACCAGCCGACCCGGCAACAGTAACAAGGGCCATGTCTACGGCGCCAGAAATCTCTCCGAAGAAGAACGCATGGCGCTCCTGGAATATCTGAAAACGCTTTAGGCTGGGGGGAGGCGATCGCATGACTGAGTCGAACCGGGACTATCTGGCCGAGTATGACTCCGCGCCGGAAGCCGAAAAATATCCGCTCGTCCACAAATGGATGAAGACCGAGCCGCTGCCCTTCTTCAAGCAGCTCAGAGAAGAGCGTCCGATCCTGGTCACGCCGGAATGCACGCTGGTGACGCTGTTTACCGACGTGCGCGACGTGCTGCAGATGCCGAAGGTGTTCACCGTCGATCTCTACAAGCCGAAGATGGGGGTAACCGCGACCGACCCCGGTTACCTGATGGCGCATGACGACGATGCCCTGCACTATCGCGAGAAATCGCTCATGCAGGGCATGCTCAACCGCGACGACGTGCCGAAGGTGCGCAAGTTCGTGGCGCGCTGCGCCGAGGGCCTGCTCGACGACGCCGACGGCAGCATCGAGGTCGTCAACGCCTATTGCCGGCGGGTGCCGGCGCATCTGGTGCGCGACTATTTCGGGCTCGACGGCATCGGGCTGGACGAGCTGATCGAGTGGTCGTTCTGGAACCAGTACGACGCCTTTCACAATCAGCCCTTCGACCTCAATTCGACCGAGAAATACGAGCACATCGTCAAAAATCACGACCGGGTGACCGAGGAGCTGGTGACCTATATCGCGGTGCTGATGGGCCGCAAACTGCTCCGGGTGAGGACGGAATTCATCACCAACATCCTGCTCCTGCCCTGGCGCCTGATCAAAGCGCTGTTCCGCCGCCTGACCGGCCGCGAGGACGACGCCGTCGGCGATACCATCGTCCTGCGCATGCTGCGCTCGTCATTTGCAAAAAAGGTCGATTTCTCGCTGATCCGCATCGGCGTCAATGCCGGCGGGCTCCTGATCGGCGCTATCGAGACCACATCGCAGGCAGTGGTCCAGACGATTCGGTATTTCCTCGACCGGCCGGACCTCTTGAACGACGCGAAGCATGCCGCGGCGGACGGCAATCCCACCGCTTTCGACTCGATGGTGTGGGAAGCCCTGCGGTTCGTACCGATCAGCCCCTATATGTTTCGCCGGGCATCGACGGACTATGCCATCGCCAAGGGGACGGACCGGGAGACCGAGATCGAGCGGGGCACCAATGTCCTATTGGTCACCCAATCCGCTATATTCGATCCGTATGCATTCGACGACCCCGAGGAATTCGATCCCTATCGCAACTGGTATCACCACTTCAATTTCGGCTTCGGCTCGCACGAATGCCTCGGCAAGTATATCGGCATGGTCATGATCCCGGAAATGGTGCGGCAAGTAATCCTGCGCCACAACATCCGCGCCACCGGCCCCATGGACTACAAGGACGGCCCGTTCCCCGAAGACTATCCCCTCGCCTGGGGCTAAGCCCCATCCGCTCTGCGCCGCCTACTTCCCGTCGCCGCCGGCTTCGAGGTCGGCGATCTTGGCCTTGAGCATGGCGATCAGGCCGTCATAGCCTTGTTTCTTGAGCACCGGCGCGAATTCGGAGCGCCTGAGGGCGAGCTCGCTGACCGTGCCGTCGAGGAAGACGTCGACGATGACCCAGACCTCGCCCTTCAGCCGCATCAGATAGTCGATGCGCACATTGTCGCCACCGGCCTTGACGAGCCGGGTCTTGACGAATTTGAACTTGTTTCGGACGTCCTGCTCGTCGACCTGCTCGAACTCTTGGCCGGAATAGCCGTTGAAACGGGCGGCGTAGTTGGCGAGGGTGAATTCGCGGAAAGTGGCGGTCAACTCGCCCTGCTGCTCCTTCGAAAAGCTCTTCCAATTCGGCGGGCCGACCGCGGCGCGCGACATGAAGGCGGAATCGAAATCCGATGTTACATGCGGTGCGAGCTTGTCCCGGCGCGTGGCGTAATCCCAGCTCTCGGCGTTCTGCATCACCGCGATCAGCTCCGCATGGAAGGCATCGATAACGTCGCCGGGTGTTGACGCCCGGGCCGCCATCGGCTCCATTAGGGTCAACAAAATCCCGGCAGCCAAGACTCGCAATTTCGTCGCAATCACTGATCAAATTCCTATAGTTTCCGGCCCGCCGTTTTGCGGCTGCCTATATACGATTTCCGTTCATGCGCAAGACTGAAAGCTCATCTGTTCACGCATTTCTGACCCGCTGGGTTTCCTGGGCGAGCCATTGGGCCAAAGCCATTTCCCTGACCGCGTTCCTGCTGACCGCCATATTTGGCTATTACGCGGCAACCAATCTCTCGATTCAGACCGATACGGACGAGATGATCGATCCGAACCTGCCGTTCCGCCAAGCCTATCGGGCGTTCGATCAGACCTTTCCGCAATTCGCCGACAGCTTCTTGATCGTCATCGATGGCGAAAATGTGGAAGCCGCCGAAATCGCGGCCCGACGCCTGACCGAAAAGCTGACGCGGGAGCCGCAAACCTTCCGGACCGTTTATGCGCCCGGGATGGGGCAATTTTTTGACCAAAACGGGCTGCTCTATCTCGATACGGAGGAATTGAGCGATCTGGTAGACCGGCTGGCCGATGCCCAGCCCGTGCTCACCGCGCTGGTCCAGGACCCGTCCCTGCGCGGCTTTTTCGACATCCTAACCCTCGGCGTCGAGGATACGGTCGAAGACGGTGCGCCGACCTACGATATGGCGCGCATCTTCGACGAAATCGCGCCCGTCGCGGAAGCCGTCGCGGCAGGCGCGGACGCGCCGCTCTCTTGGCAGCGGCTCCTGGAGAGCGCGCCGCCAACTGCCGATGAGCTCAGGCGCTTCATCCTGGTCCAGCCGGTGCAAGATTTTGCCAAACTGCAGCCGGCCAAGGCGGCGCTGGCCCGGACGCGCAGCCTGGCCGGCGAGGTCACCGCCGAGCTCCCCGGCCAGGTCACGGTGCGCTTCACCGGCAAGATCGCGCTCAACACCGAGGAATTGAAGAGCGTCAGCGACGGTGCGGTCACGGCCGGGATCATCTCACTCATCCTGGTGTCGTTCATCCTGGCCATCGGCGTGCGCTCCGCCCGGCTCGTTACCGCCGCCGTGCTCACCCTGATCTCCGGGCTCATCTGGACCGCCGCCTTCGCCATTTTCGCCATCGGCTACCTCAACATCATCTCGGTCGCCTTTGCCGTGTTGTTCATCGGCCTCGGCGTCGATTTCGCGATCCATTTCGTGATGCGCTACCAGGAGGAGCGCGCGCCCGGCCACCCGCGCCGCGACGTGCTGCAACGCACAGCCCGCGGCGTCGGCGGCGCACTGGCGCTCTGCGCGCCGACCACCGCGCTGGCCTTCTATGCCTTCACGCCCACGGCCTATGCCGGTCTGGCGCAACTCGGCCTGATCTCGGGCACCGGCATCTTCGTGGCCTTTTTCGGCTCGCTGACCCTCCTGCCGGCGTTGATCAGCCTGTTTGGGCCGTCGGAGCGCAAGAAACCCTCGGGCCGCTTTGCCCGCCGTGCCCGCGCCTTCGAGCGGCGTTATGGACGAATCATCGCCTATTGCGGGATCGCGGCGGGCATCGCCGTGGCCCCGGTTGCGCTCAAAGCCGAGTTCGAGTTCGACCCGCTCAAGCTCAAGGACCCGGATACCGAATCCGTTCGCACCATCACGCAGCTCCTGGCCGAAAGCGACTCCTCGCCCTATACGCTGCAAGTCCTGACCGAAAGCCCGGAGGAAGCGCAAGAACTCGAAGCCCGCATCGAGGCGCTCGCGGAGGTGGACAAGGCCGTCACCCTGGCGAGCTTCGTCCCCACCCATCAGGACGAAAAGCAGGAGATCCTGGCCGACACCTTTTTCCTGACACCGATCCTGCTCGGCGACCGTACCGAGCCGGCACCGACCGCAGGCGAAAACACGGCGGCACTCGCCGCACTCCGCGACGCCCTTCGCACGCTCCCGCGGATCGAGGGCTTGGACGCCCTGAAGGCCAGCGGCAAGCGGCTGGAGAACGCCCTGACCGCGCTCGACTCCGACGCGCAAGCCGTTGGGCGGCTGGAGGCCCAGCTCATGGCCTACCTGCCCTTCACGCTCGACCGGCTGCGCGCCTCGCTGGAGCCGGGCGAGGTAACCACGGCCTCCCTGCCCGCCGATCTGGCGGGCCGTTACCTGGCCGAAAACGGCAACTACCGCATCGAGGTCTTCCCGGCGGACGACCTGAGCGACCAGGATGCGCTCAGGCGCTTCGTCGAAGCGGTTCAGACCATCGCGCCCGGCGCAACCGGGAGCCCGGTGCAGATGGTCAAATCCGGCGACATCGTGGTCGATGCCATGCGCCAGGCGACGATTACCGCCTTTGCGCTGATCCTGGTCTTCCTCGCCGTCATCCTGCGCTCGGTCCGGGCGGTCCTTCTGGTGCTGGCGCCGGTCGTCCTTGCCGGCATCCTGACCGCCGCCGCCACGGTCTGGTTCGGTATCCCGTTCAATTTCGCGAACGTGATCGTGCTACCGCTCCTGATCGGCCTCGGGGTCGACAGCGGCATCCATCTGGTGCTCCGTGCCCGTGAGGAGCAGGCCGGCGAAGCCGTGATCGAGACCTCGACGCCCCGGGCCGTTCTGTTCTCCACCCTGACCACCATCGGCTCCTTCGGCAGCCTCGCCATCTCGCCGCATCAGGGCACGGCGAGTATGGGACTGCTGCTGACGATCTCGATTCTCTGCATCCTGATCTTCACCCTGATCGTGCTGCCCGGCATGCTGACGATCTGGGGCCCGAATGCGAAGAAATCCGTGGCAAAAACGTGACTCTTTGTCACAAAATCGCCACCATTAAGCTGGCAATATTTTTACACGAACCCGGTCCAATGTTATAAGACGGGTTCGCAACACGGGTGCGCCCGGTGGCGTTTCTGCCGGGGGAAAAATCGTTATTCGTAGACTATTCAGGCAGGGAAACGCCGATGAAGATCGTATTGGCCCAACCGAGGGGGTTCTGCGCGGGCGTGGAACGGGCAATCGAGATTGTCGAACGGGCGCTCGAGAAGTATGGCCCGCCGGTTTATGTCCGCCACGAAATCGTCCACAACAAGCGTGTCGTCAACGAATTGCGCCAGAAAGGCGCCATTTTCGTCGAAGAAGTGTCGGAAGTCCCGACCGGCGCGGTGACCATCTTTTCCGCCCATGGCGTGGCCCGCAAGGTCGAGGATAACGCGGACAGCCGCGGCCTGACCGTGATCGACGCCACCTGCCCCCTGGTCGCCAAGGTGCATAAGGAGGGGCAGCGCTATTCCCACCGCGGCTACGACGTGATCCTGATCGGCCATGAAGGTCATCCCGAGGTGGAGGGAACCCTCGGCCAGATCGACGGAACCGTCCATTTGATCTCCACGCCTGAAGATGTCGAGGGCCTGGAGGTCCACGATCCGGAGCGCCTCAGCTACGTCACCCAGACCACGCTTTCGGTGGACGATACCCGCGAGGTGATCGACGCGCTGAGGCGGCGCTTCCCGTCGATTCAGGGCCCAGATGTTAACGATATCTGCTATGCCACACAGAATCGCCAGCAGGCGGTGCGCGAGCTGGCCAAGCAGGTCGACATTCTGCTGGTCATCGGCGCCTCCAACAGTTCTAATTCAAACCGGCTGCGCGAGATCGGCCAGGAACTGGAGATTCCGAGCTACCTGATCGACGATGCCTCGGCGCTCGATCCGGCATGGCTTGACGGCAAGGATGTGGTCGGTATAACCGCAGGCGCCTCGGCGCCGGAAAAACTGGTGGAAGAGCTTGTCGACCGGCTGGTAGCCTTGGGCGGCACGGCGGTTTCCACCCTGGACGGCCTGATCGAGAATGTGCGGTTCAAGCTGCCGCAAGAGGTGCGGGACTTGGCGCCGGCACGGGCGCGGGCCTGACAACCGAGAGACTCAGGACAACACGAAGGCAAGGAAGAACGTGGCAGTACCTTTGATCCAGCAGATTCGCGTCGGCGCCTATGTCATGAAGCAGCGCCTGCTCGGCAACGAACATTATCCGTTGGTCCTGATGCTGGAGCCTTTGTTCCGCTGCAACCTCGCCTGCCCCGGCTGCGGCAAGATCGATTATCCGGACGCGATCCTGAACAAACGCCTGTCGGCCGAAGAGTGCTTCGAGGCGGTCGACGAATGCGGCGCGCCCATGGTCGCCATCCCCGGCGGCGAGCCCCTGCTGCACAAGGAAATCGGCGAGATCGTCAAGGGCATCATCGCGCGCAAGAAGTTCGTCTCGCTCTGCACCAACGCATTGCTTCTGGAAAAGAAGCTGCATCTGTTCGAGCCGTCGGACTATCTGTTCTTCTCGGTCCATCTCGACGGGCTCAAGGAAGAGCACGACAAAGCGGTCGACCAGGAGGGCGTGTTCGACCGCGCCATCAAGGCGATCGAGACCGCCCGCGACAAGGGGTTTCGGGTCAACGCCAATGCCACCATCTTCGACGGCACCTCGGCCGAGCAGGTCGCGGACTTCCTCGACTTCACGCAAAGCCTCGGCATCGCCACGACGATTTCACCGGGCTATGCCTATGAACGCGCCCCGGACCAGGAGCATTTCCTCAGCCGGCAGAAGACCAAGAAGCTGTTCCGCGAGGTGTTCCGGCGCGGCAAGGGCCGTAACTGGACGCTGAACCACTCGACCCTCTATCTCGACTTCCTCGCCGGCAACCAGGAATACCGCTGCGCCCCTTGGGGCATGCCAACGCGCAACGTATTCGGCTGGCAAAAGCCCTGCTACCTCCTAGGCGAAGGCTATGTCTCCACCTATGCGGAGCTGATGGAGACGACGGACTGGGAGAGCTACGGCACCGGCAATTACGAAAAATGCGCCAACTGCATGGCCCATTGCGGCTACGAGCCGACCGCCGTCGCCGACACCACCCGGAACCCGCTCAAGGCCTGGAAGGTCTGGCGCCGCGGCATCGACACCGAAGGCCCCATGGCACCGGAGATCGCGCTCGACGGTCAACGCAAGGCGGAATACATGTTCGAGGCGCAGGTCGACGAGTTCATGTCAGACATCCCCGAGTCCGAACGCAGGCGCCAGCGCAAGAGCGACGCGGCGTAGCGCTTTCGACGCCTTCCGGCTGTCGCCCGCGACGGCCAGGACACCCCTAATCTGACCCGGCGAAGCGGCCATCGCCGTGAGTACGGCCCAGGGATCGGTGTTGCCGTCCGCCTTCAGCCCTTTGAGCGCCGCGGGCGGGATGGCCCGTTCCGCGTCGTCGGCGATGGCGCGGAGCGCAACGAAAGGCAGGCCGAGTTCCTGCGCCGCTGCGCCGACCCCGTAGGACTCCATATCCACCGCCGCAGCGCCGCGAGCCGCGGCCACGGCACGCTTCTCCTCTGCCGTAGCAACCGCGACGCCGGCGGAATAGAGCGGTGTCGGAGGGCCGGCGTCCGCCAGCGCCGCCACCCAGATGGGCGAACACGCAAGCGCCGGCTTGTCCTCGGTCAGGAGACGGTCGGCAACGATCACATCGCCGGTCTCGAGTTCGGGCGCAAGGGCGCCGGCCAGTCCGGCGCTCATCAGGGCCGTGGCGCCTTCTCGGGCCAGCGCATGCCCCACGTCGTGAGCCCGTTTGCGGCTCGGACCCGACGCGGCGACCAGCGGTCGCGCGTCGGCCGGGATGCTTTTAAAGGCGGAGGTCAGGAGCCGGGCTTCCAGCACCATGCCGGTGACGATGCCCAGGCGGTGTTCGTGGGGCATTTACATGCCGTAGGCGACGCGCCGGGAATTGCCGCGTTTGAGGCTTCGGTAGCGCGCCAGCGCCCACAGCGGGAAATAGGCCGCATAGCCGTGGTAGCGCAGGTAGAACACGCGCGGGAAGCCGACGGCGGTAAACCACGGCTCTTCCCAGCGGGCGCCGTCGCGCGGCGCGGCCATGAGGTATTTGATGCCGCGGACCACGGCCGGGTGATCGACCTCGCCCGCCGCCATCAGCCCCAGAACCGCCCAGGCGGTCTGCGAAGGCGTACTCTCCTTGGCCTCCGTGCGGCGCTCGCCCCAATAGGTCGCGCCGTCCTCGCCCCAGCCGCCGTCGTCATGCTGGCGCGCCAGGAGCCAGTCCACGGCCTTGCGGATATGCGGTGCGGACATATCCTCTTCCACCGCGTTGAAGGCGCAGAGCACCGACCAGGTGCCGTAGACGTAATTCGTGCCCCAGCGGCCGTACCAGCTGCCGTCCTCTTCCTGCTCGCGCCTGAGATAGCCGAGCCCGCGCGCAACCGTCGTGTGGTCGCGGCCGTAGCCCATCTGCGCCAGCATGGAGACGCAGCGCGCCGAGACGTCGGCGGTCGGCGGGTCCAGGAGCGCGCCATGATCGGCGAACGGGATGTGGTTGAGATAGAAGCTGGTATTGTCGATATCGAAGGCGCCCCAGCCGCCATTGGCCGACTGCATGCCGATCACCCATTCGGCGGCGCGCTCCAGGGCCTCTTTGTATTTAGGGTCGTTGGCCCGGTCCAGCGCCATGGCCACCACCGCCGTATCGTCGACGTCCGGATAGTGGGCATTGTTGTATTGGAAGGCCCAGCCGCCAGGCCTCAGATCCGGCGCCTTGGCCGACCAGTCGCCCTTGACGTCGAGGATCTGCCGGTCCTGCAGCCAGTCCAGCGCCGCGGTGATGTTGTCACTGTCCGCGTCGTGCTCGGCTTCCATCATCGCCTGAACGCCGAGCCCGGTGTCCCAGATCGGCGAGACGCAGGGCTGGCAGTAGCGCGGCCAGTCGCCGGTGGTGATCAGCTTGTTGATCGAGGCCTTGGCGATCTCGAGATCGGGGTCGTCTTTCGCATAGCCGAGCGCGTCGAACGCCATCACCGTGTTGGCCATGGCCGGGAAGATAGCGCCGAGCCCGTCTTCGCCGTTGAGGCGCTCGCTGATGAACGCAACCGCCTTTTTGATCGCCTTTTCGCGGCTGCCACGCGGGAATTTCGGCTCGGCGACGCGCAGAATCCGGTCGATGTGCAGGAACAGTTCACCCCAGGGCGAGCCGGTCGGGTTGTCGAGGAACTTCTTGATCTTCCCGGGCGGCTCGCGAAACAGCTCGCGAATGTGCACATTGCGCGGATTGCGCGCCTTCGGCTTCAAGGCCGCCAGGACGAGGAGCGGCGCGATCACCGTCCTGGACCAATAGGAAAAGCGCCACATGCTGACCGGGAACCATTTCGGCAGCAGCATCAATTCCACCGGCATCACCGGTACCGCCAGCCAGGGCACCTGACCAAAGAGCGCCAACGCGTAGCGGGTGAAGACATTGGTACGCTCGGCGCCACCCCTGGCCAGGATCGCCTCGCGGGCGCGCACCATATGCTCCGCGTCGGGCGAATCGCCGACCAGTTTCAGCGCGTAATAGGCCTTGACCGTGGCCGAGATGTCGAAATCGCCGTCATAGAACAGCGCCCAGCCGCCATGATCGCCCTGCTGGCTGCGGATATACTCGGCCAATTCCGATTCGAGCGTCTCGTCGACCTCGTCCAGGAAATGTTCGAGCAGGATATATTCGGAGGGAATCGTCGCGTCGGCTTCGAGCTCGAACACCCAATGGCCGTCATCCTTCTGCAGCGCCTTCAGCTGCCCGGAAACCTCCGCGACCAGAGAATCCAACTCGTCCATGGGAACGCCATCTTCGGTCAGCGTGTCCTCATGGTGCTCCGGGCCCGTCGCGCTCGGGGCGGGTTCGTAGCGATCCAGCACCTAGGCGATTCCTCCCACAGGTCGTTTTTTTCTGCACTGCACCATAAGCCGCGTCCCCTAGCGTATTTCGCTCAACATTTCAACGGCTTAGGCGCAAAGCGCGATCCGCTGCCTCGAATCCCGACCGGACCGCACCTTCGATGGTAGCCGGGAGTCCGGTAGCGGTCCAGTCGCCGGCCAGCAGAAGGTTACGCCACTTTGTGGCGGTTTTTGGCCGAAAATCAAGCTGGCTGGGGATTTGCGCGAAGGTCGCACGCTTTTCCTTGACCACGCGGTGCGGCGGGATCGGGTGTTCGGGAGCGTTAATGGCACCGGCGACTTCGGCCCAGATTTGGGCACCGATTCGCTCCGCCGGCTCCTCGGCCAGCGCGCTCGCCCCCGACACCGTGACGGAGGCGATTCGCCCGCGCAGGAAGACCCAGTGGGCAACACCACCGATCAGGCCGATGAGCGGCGCTTCCGGTTGGGTCTCTGGCGGCGCTGTCATGTGGTAATGTACGTTGACGATGGGAAAACTCCCCGCGGGCCGCGGGCAATCGGGCAGAATGTCAGCCATAGCGCGGCGCGGCAGCGCCAGCACTACCGCGTCCGCCTCCGCCAGCGCCTCGGTGCCGCGCGTGAATTGAAGCTCCGTCATCTGGTCCCCGAACATCGTCAGGCCCCGCAACCTCTCGCCGAGACGAACCGACGCGCCCCTGCCCTCCAGGAAGGCGAGCGCGGGATTGACCAGGCTTGCCGAGAGACCGTCGCGCGCGATCAGGGGCCGGCAATGGGCTTCCCCCTTGGCGAAGGTTTCCAGAAGCACGGGCTTCAGCAGGACCGCGGCCGCCTCGTCCGCCGGGGCGTTGAGAGCCGCCAGGGTCAAAGGCTCCCAAAACCGCTTGAAGAGCGCGGAGGCGGGATCGACGCAGTCGGTAACGACCTGATCCGGCCGTGACCGCAGGATGCGAAGCGCCGAGAGATAATCCGCGGCGCGGGTTCCCGGCACCCGCCGGCTCGTCGAGAAGATCCACCAGGGAACCGGCCCGCCATTGGGCCGGGCGGTCCAGCGCTCGCCGGTCGTCAGGTCGAAGAACGGATAGGCCGCGCATTCGGGACCTTCCAGGCTGGCCCGCGCGCCGATGATATCGAGATAGCGCATGGCGGAGCGGTTACCGCTCATCAAGAGGTGATTGCCGTTGTCGATGGTGGTGCCGAGCGCCTCGTCGAAGAAAGACCGACAGCGCCCGCCTGCATAAGGCGCGGCTTCGTGGAGCACGACCCTGCGGCCAGCCTCGGCCAGGCGGACCGCGGCGGCGAGGCCGGCCATGCCGGCGCCGACGACGTGAACGGTGGACATAGAGCTAAAAAAGTCCGTAACGCAGCGCGATCGCCAGCTTACGCGCCTTGCCGGAGATCGCGCCGAGCCGGCCCGTTTCCGTCGGATTGGCAAGATCGTCCCAGCCACGCGCCATATGCCTGTCCAAGGTGGCGCGGTACACCTTCATCATCACGATGGCCGGGCGGATCTGATCGCGGTTACAGTCTTCCAGGGCAGCCTCGGCAGCGTCAAAGGCCTCGACCGCGCGGCCGGCCAGCTCTGCGCAGGCCGCCGGGAGGGCGGGATGCGCCAAAACCTCGGCGGGACCGCGGCCTGCAATCCCGTGCTTGGTAAGCAGTTCGTCGGGCAGATAGAGCCGGTCCATCGCCGCATCGTCGGCCAGATCGCGCAGGATGTTCGTGAGTTGCAATGCAAGGCCCTCTGCCTCGGCCAGCCGCCGGCCCTCCGGTCCGCGCTCGCCGAATATGGCGACGCAGAGCCGCCCGACCGCGCCGGCAACGCGCGCGCAATAGAGCTCCAGCCCCGCCCAGCTCGGGCGCTGGATCGGCCCGAGCGCATCCATCTCCATGCCGTCGATAATCGCCTCGAAGGCGCTGCGTTCGAGGCCGAACGCCAGCACCGCATCGCGCAGCGCCACAGTAGTCGGCCAAGTCGGCGTGCCCTCGTAGAGCCGGGCGATCTCCCCCCGCCAGGCATTAAGGCCGGCCAGCTTTTCCTCGCGGCTACCACCTTCGTCGGCGATGTCGTCGACCTCGCGGCAGAAGGCATAGACCGCGAAGATCGCCTGGCGCTTCTCGGTCGGCAGAAATCGCATGGCCCAGAAAAACGAGGTGCCGGCGGCGGCCACCACCTCGCGCACATGTCGACGCGCCGCATCCAGAGACGGCGCGGTTTCGGGCAATAGTGCTTCGGCGAGGGCCGGCATCACGCGGCGCCCAGGCTGAGGCTAGCTATGCTGGGCGCGAATTTGCTCGGCAACCTCTTCGGCGCCGAGCGCCAGCAGCGCCTCACGCGCAATGTCGTCGGCCATGAGCTCGGCGTCGGTGTACTGCTCCACCGGCAGGCCGTGTGGCAAAAACCGGTCGGGAATCGTCATGGTACGCACCTTGAGCCCTGAATCAAGATGGCCGCCTTGCGCCAGGAAGCTGAGGACATGCGAGCCGAAGCCGCCGACGGCGCCCTCCTCCACGGTCACCAAGACCTGATGATGGGCGATGAGCTGGCGGATCATGTCATGATCGAGCGGCTTGGCAAACCGGGCGTCGGCCACGGTCGTGGAGAGGCCCCGCGCGTCCAGCGTATCGGCCGCCTTGAGGCATTCCTGCAGGCGTCCGCCAAGACACAGCAGCGCGATCTTGGTGCCCTCGCGAACGATGCGGCCCCTGCCGATCTCGAGCGGCACGCCTTCTTCCGGCATCTCGACGCCCACGGCCGAGCCGCGCGGGTAACGGACCGCCGACGGCGCGTCGTCGATTGCGGCCGCGGTGGCCACCATGTGGACCAGCTCCGCCTCGTCGGAGGCGGCCATGACCACGAAATCCGGCAGGCAGGAGAGATAGGTGACGTCGAAGCTGCCCGCATGGGTGGCGCCGTCCGAGCCGACCAGGCCCGCCCGGTCGATGGCGAAGCGCACCGGCAGCTTCTGGATCGCCACGTCATGCACCACCTGGTCGTAGGCGCGCTGCAGGAAGGTGGAGTAGATGGCGGCGAAGGGCTTCAGACCCTCGGCGGCCATGCCGGCGGCGAAGGTGACCGCGTGCTGCTCGGCAATGCCGACGTCGAAGGAGCGGTCCGGGAAGCGTTCCTGGAAGAGATCGACCCCGGTGCCCGACGGCATCGCGGCGGTGATCGCCACGATCTTCTCGTCCTTTTCCGCTTCCTTGATCAGCGACTGGGCAAAGACCTTGGTGTAGCTCGGCGCGTTGGACTTGGACTTGACCGGCGCGCCGGTGACCATGTCGAACTTGCCGACCGCGTGGTATTTTTCCTTGTGCGGCTCGGGGAAGGGATGGCCCCGGCCCTTCTCGGTGATGACGTGCAGGAGCACCGGGCCGATATTGTCGGCATCGCGGATGTTCTCCAGAACCGGTACCAGATGATCGACCTTATGGCCGTCGACCGGACCGATGTAATAGAAACCGAGTTCTTCGAACAGCGTGCCGCCGGTCAGCATGCCGCGGGCATATTCGTCTGCCCGCCGGGCCGCGGTCTGCATGCCTTTCGGCAGGTGCTTGACGACGCCCTTGGCGATTTCCCTTAAAGACAGCATCTGCTTGGACGTCAAAAGCCGCGACAGATAGTTCTTGAGCGCGCCCACGGCCGGGGCGATGGAC
>JAKSBY010000648.1 GCA_022360855.1 Sphingomonadales bacterium
CGCCACCGTCTCGGTGACCTGGCCGGCCTCGTCGAAATAGCTGCGCATCACGCGGCCCGAGGCGTCCTCCACCTCGCGGTAGGGTTCGTCGGAGGTCGAGAAATCGCCGACATGGTAGCGGAATTTGGTCGTGTCGCCGGCCTCGTCGGCGATCTCGATCAGGCGAAAGGCGTCGTCGTAGACGCGGTCGATATCGAACCAGGTCGTGTCGATCTTGTGGCGCTCGGAGGTGACCTGGCCGAGGACGTTGTAGCTGAACGACGTCTCGGAGCCCAAGGGCCGGTCCACATTGGTCAGCCAGCCGCGGGCGACATTGTAGCTGTTGGTGGTGATCTTGTTGCGGTGGTCTTTGATCTCATCGAGATTGCCGTAATTGTCGTAGTAGAATCTCGTGGTGATCGCCAGGCCCAGTGCGTCCGCGATGGTCTTGGTCACCTGGCCTTTGCCATTGACCGTGATGGCGGTCTCGATGCCGTCCGGGTCGGTGATCTTGGTGACGAGGCCCCTGGAGTTGTACTCATACTGGGTGACGGCGGATTGGGACGTGCCGCCGTTCACGGGCGCGGCCGGCGCGGTGACCTTCTTCAATTGCCCGTCGTCGAAATACTCATAGGTCGTGTCGTTATTGAGCGCATCGGTCGCCTTGGTCAGCACGTGGCGCCGGGCGAAGGGCGTGGTCGGGCCGTTGTCGTATTCGAAGGTGCTGGAGATGTCGGAAAGGCCGGAGCCGGGCTTGGCCTTCAGGGTCTGGGTCAGCACATTGTCGTAGATGTCGTAGGTAAATTCGGTGGCGTTGCCTTCCGGCGCTTGGGCGCGGGTGACACGGCCGCGGCCGTCACGCTCGCTGCGGCCGACGCGGCCAAGCCCGTCGACGCTCTCGCTCCAGCGCCCGAAGCGTCCGACGCGGACCATGGAGCTGGCGCCCGACGGCGCCTCCACGCGGCCGACCACGCCGCCCGGGTAGAAACGGGTGATGAGGCCCATCGAAGCCTGGACGACGGTGTAGTCCTGGCCTTCACCGATTCCCACCTCGGGGACGCGCTCAACCGACTTAACCCTGCCCACGCTGTCAAACTCGTAGCGGATCAGGGGGTAGGTGTTGGGCCCGAAAGTGGGATTGGATTCGGTCGGGTAGATGTCGAGCTTCGACCCGTCGCCATAGCCATACTCGGCGATGATGTCGCTGCTGGCGCCGGACGAAAACGTGCTGATCTTGACTTCCGTGATCTTGCCTTCGTCGGAGCCGGACGTCGGGCGGGTGTAGAAGACGTAGCGCTTGCTGCCGGAGAACCCGGCCTCGACCTCGTCGAACTCCGCGCCGCCCTTGATCTCCATCGACCAGCCGAGGTTGTTAGCGACGGTCATGTCGCCGTTGGTTTCGTAGGTGAAGTTGAGATCGACGCCCTGGGGCCAGTCCCAGTCGGTGATGCGGAAGGCCTGCGGGTCGGGCTCGGTGGCGTCGATGGGCTTGAACACCATCTCCATGCCGCCGCGGGCGGTGTAGGTGACGGTGGTGTTGCCGCCGGTGCCGGCGATGGCGAGCGACGATGTGCCCTGATCGGGCATGGCGTAGGTGCCGTCCGGCCGCTTGAAGAGCGCGGTGGCCGAGGCCGACGAGTTGATCACGAAGACGTTGTGGCAAAGCCCGCGGCGGAGCCAGTCGTGAATGACGAGCGTGGTCAGCAGCCGTTCCTTGGCGCGGCTGACCTTGAGGAGCTCGAGCCCGGCATAGAGCGCGACGATGGTGCGCGCCGCCTCCGCCGGGGAGCGGGAGCCCATGGCGAGATAGGCATCGCCGGAGAAGCGGCCGGTGATCTGGTAGTTGTGGGTCCATTGCGGGCCGGAGCGGACGGACGGGTTATAGGTCCGCGTAAAGGGCAGCGCGTAGGGGAAGCTGCCGGTGCCGACCGTGATGTCGGTCATGGAATAGGCGAGCCGGCCGGTCAGCGGATCGACGCCCGCGCCCGCCGGCGCGAAGGCGGTATCCACCGGCACCATCAGATTGTCTTCCGAGTTCGCCGTGTTCTGGTTCTCGCCCGCCGCGCCCTTCAACGGCCAGGTGTCGCCATAGATATCGTCGCCGAGGTGATGGCCGACCGCCTTGCCGTTCGACGAACGCGTGAGTACCGCATAGCCGGTCCAGCCGGCGGCGGTCAGGTTGCCGTTCTCGGGTAGGAGCAGCTTGGTGTTTGGCCCTGACAGGTCGTTCAAGGCATCCAGCGCTTCCTGGCTGTAGCCGGAAAGATAGTTATCGACGCTGGAAAAGTTGTCGTCCACCTCGAAGAAGCGGCTGCCCGCGTCGTTTTCGGCCATGAACATGCCGGTGACCGAAGCGGGCTTGGGATCGGTGCCGCTGGCGTCCGAATCGAGCATCTGGGTCAGGACCGCGCCCTCGACCGCGCTCATCGCCGAGGTCAGGTTTTGAATGGCGGCTTCGGTATCCGCCGCGGGGTCGCCCGGGAGCTCGACCGAGATGTGGCTGCGGATATCGGTGTAGATGCTGGTGCCGCCGGCGATCATGCCAATGGTGGCGTGGTGTATATGTTCCGCGCCGACGACGCCGGAATGAAGATCCCGCAGCATGGCAAGCTGCACAAGCCAGTTGGCGCCGATCAGCGCCTCGATATCGATGAGGTCCGTCGGCGCCTCAGTGCCGAGCGAGCCGGTGACCGGCTCCATGTCTTCGTAGGCGTCGGTCTGGAACCGATCGATCAGCCCGCCGGTGGCGCCGTCCGCGCCGAGGACGATAAGCGCCTCGTCGCCGACGCCGAAGGGGTTGTTGAACTCCTCTTCCCCATCGCCGGCATTGCCGTTCGACGCCGGATAGGGGTAATCGATCTTGATCATCACCGGATCGTTATCGTTATCGCAGCCGGGGGTCTGATCGATGACATCCTCTCCGACAACCAGCTTTTCGGTGCCGGTCACCCTGCGCAGAAACACGCGCCGGGCGTAGAGTTCGTGCAGGTAAAGGGTCGCGTCTATATCGTTATGTCCGGGATCGCATTGGATACGGATCGTCGTCAGGAACTTGTCGGGAAAGCCGCTCGTGTAGCTGGCCTTCTCCGTCAGCGTATAGGGCGGCGTGCCCGGGCCGGTGTCGGGCACGGATTGGTGCTCCACCTCGACCCCGCCGACCACTTCGCGAATCGATTTGGCATGATGGTTGGCCTCCAATTCGTCTGCGAGCGTGGTGGCGTAGGTGGTCAGCCGGCTCTCGACGGCGGCCCGATCCACGTCCTTCACATAGTGTACGTCCGCAGGCCAGCCGGAGATCGTCCCGGTCGTCGGCGAGGCGTCCGACCACAGGGTCGTGCCGTTGAAGCCCATGGCGGTCCCGAGGTCGATGCCGGCGTAGCGGGTCTGCTTCTTGTAGCCGGGGTCGTAGATCTGCGCGCCCACGGTGATCCAGGCGTGGCTCATCTCCACGGTCGTGATGGCGCCGGAGGAAACCTGGCTGCACCGGTTGCCATTGATCCAGACGGGATAGCCGCCGTCGGTGAGAAGCTCGCAGGCATCCTCGGCGTCATCGATGCCGAGCCAGTCCTCGAATTCCTGACCGGTCAGGGTGATACGGCCGACCTTGTAGGTCGGTGAATATCCGGCGGCCGTCAACAGCTGGGCCATGAGGTGAACCTGATCGAAGACCGTGCCCTCACCGTCGATCATCGCGCCGATGGCACCCTTGTGGACGCCGTATTTAGGCACCGTGCGGATGGTGTTTTTCACATAGCGGTAGATCTCGACCGGATCGTTGTCGAGCGCGTCGGCAAGTTTGTCGATGCCGTAGCGGCGAAATCCGGCGGAGTAGATCGAGCTTGGGTTGGATTGGCCCCAATTAGTGGAAGCCTCATTAAAACTGGTGCTGAGATCCCCGATATCCAACACGCGGACCGCGCCCGGCCCGCCAGCCAATGCCGGATTCATAAAGGGCAGGCCTGCGACAACCAAGGCAAAGAGAATGCGTGAAAACAGTGCAACGGCACGCGCCATTTCGATCCCCATCTCTGGCTTCCGCGTGTTCGGCACGCGGTATTGTCAGACTTCAAAAAGTGAGTACGCGTTTACGCTACAGGTACGGTTTTCGAGGCGACGGCGAAGGCACTCGACCGCCACCCGACAGCGCTCAGATGTTCTGAACCACCTTCTGGGTCCGGTTCCC
>JAKSBY010000584.1 GCA_022360855.1 Sphingomonadales bacterium
AGCGAGCCCGCGGCGACGAGCTGGTTGTTGGCGGCTACAAGGTCCAGAAGGTCCGACTGGCTGACATTGTAGGTGACCAGCTTGGTCGGATCGACGATGACTTCGAGGACCTCCTCGCGCTCGCCGTTGATTTGCGCCTCCAGGACGTTTGGAAGGGCTTCGAGATCGTCCTTCAATTGTCTGGCGACCCGAATCAGGCTGCGCTCCGGCGCTTCGCCGTAGAGCACCAGAGTCATGATCGGGAACTTCGCCGCATTGAATTCGAGCACGTAGGGCTCGTCCGATTCGTCCGGCAGCTCCGCTTTTCCCCGGTCGACCGCCTCACGGACATCCAAGAGCGCCTCTTCATTGTCGAAGCCGGCATCGAATTCGAGATAGATGTTGGCGTTGCCCTCGAGCCCGACCGAGGTCATCTCCTTGAGGCCCTCGACGGATTTGAGCTCCACCTCCATCGGCTTGATCAGCAGCCGCTCCGCGTCTTCCGGCGAAATGCCGTCGTGGCTGATACCGACGAAAAAGAAGGGGATGGGAACGTCCGGATTGTCGTCCTTCGTGATGAAGAGATAGGACAGCGTTCCCAGCAGGAAGATCAATGCCAGGGTGGTGAGAACGGTACGTTTGTTTTGGATCGCCGCCGCGATGACCGCGTTCACGGGGTTGCCTCCACCCCCTCAAGCGACGTCTTCACCGCCTGGCCGTCTTTCACGAAGGCCTGGCCAACGGTGATGACGGTGACCGAGGACGGTAACCCGGCGATCCACATGCCCTCCAGGCTGTCGCCGAGAATATCGGCGGCATGGAAGCGCACCTTGCCCTGCTCCACCGTGCGGATGCCGACCTGCCCCTTATCATTGAGCACCAGAAGCGACGGCTCGATGAAATGGGCGTAGGACTCGCTGATGGGGATGCGCAGTTCCGCGGTCATGCCTTCACGCAGGCTACGGTCGGGATTTGCGACCTCGAGCTCCACCCGAAAGGTCCGGGTCTCCGGATTGGCGGATTTCGAGATGAAGCGCAGGCTGCCCTCCAAGGTGCGGCCGTCAGTCAGGAGTGCCTGTCCGCGGCCGCCTTCGGCGAGTTTGTCGACGTCGCTCTCTGCCGCTTCGCCCACCACCAGGAACGGATCTTCAAACAACAGGGTGGCGCAGGTCGAGCCTTCCTGCAGGAAGTCACCGACCTCGGCCTGACGGTCGTCGACGAAGCCGTCGAAGGGCGCGCGGATCCGCGTATGCGCCAGCTCCACTTCGGCGAAGCTGACCTGGGCGAGGGCGGCATCGAGCTGAGCCTTGGCCGCCGCCGCCTGGGTCTCGGAGCGGTGGCCCTTACGCGCCAATTCGATGGCGGCCTTGTATTCCAGATCCCGCTGCGCGGCCAGCGCCTTGGCCTCTGCCAGCCGGGCGAGGCGGTCGTCGGGCGCGAGCCGGCAGATCACATCGCCGGTCTCGACCACTTCGCCGCGGTCCACCGGCGTTTCGACCACCCGGCCGTCGGTTTCGGATTTGACCGCCACATGGCGCATCGCTTCGGTGCGCCCGCGGATCGTGATTTCATCGATGTAGCGGCGCGCGGTCAGTTCGCGCACGCGGACGGTGAAGAGCGACTCTTCGGTCGTGGCGGCGTCCCCGGGCAGGCTCGCCTCCGACGGCGCCAGCACGATACGGCCCACGGCCACCCAAAGGATGGCGGCGAGCGCGATCATGGCCGCGGTTAGGGTTGACCGTCTCATCATTTCCAAGCTCGTCGGTGCACCTGCACCACCAAGCCCCCATCACAAGGCGACGCCGTGTTCCTCGTTTTGACGCGGCTCGGGCGCTGCCGGTTCATTCTCAGTTAGGAGATGCCGATTCTTTTTCAAGAATTCGAGCGCCGCCTTCTGCACGGCGATACCGAATTCGATAACGAATCGGGCGGCGGCAGACATATCGTCTTCCAGCAATTGCTGCAATGCGGAAATTCGCTCGCTGTGATGGCCGATGCGGTCGTCGATCAGGTCCTGGACCCGTTCCGGCGAAACCGCTTCCGCAAACAAAAGGGCCGCCAGGAATTCCGAGCGATTCTTGTCTGGGCCCGGGTCGCGGGCGAGCGCCGCGGTGAGCTCTTCCTCGCCCTTCTCGGTCAGCCGGTAGACCTTTTTGTCCGGCCGCTTGTCCTGCGCCATCTGCTGGCAGGTGACCAGGCCCTCCTCGGTCAGCTTCGTCAGGGCCGGATAGATCGAGCCGTAGCTGGCTTCCGAGAAAAAGCTGAAGCTGCCCTCGGCGACCAGTTTCTTGATCTCGTAGCCGGTGGCGTCGCCGAGCGAGAGAATTCCCAGGCACAGTGTCCTGACGTCCATGTTTCAGCTCCAATACATATCGGAATGATATATTTAAAGATGAGAGGTCGGAAATTCAAGTAAACGAAAATTGAGAATTTGTCCTTAATTTCAGGTCCATCTTTGGTTTATCCGTGGGAAACCGCAGTGGTTTCAGACGTTTACGGCCGTGGGCGGAGAACGCCGGCTTGACCCGGTCGTCGTCGGTCGCGTAAATGCCCGCAACGAAACTCTATCAGGACCGTTCGATGACCCCATCATTCGCCTTCACACGTTGGCTTGCCGTTCTTCTGGTGGCTGGCGGCCTGTCCGCCTGCGGCAAGGGTGATCTCGCCCGCGAGGTCGATAGCCTGCGGGGCAGCGTGACCGAATTGACCCAGGCCAAGCAGGCGCAGCGCGCCCGGGTCGAGATATTGGAGCGTGAATTGACGGTGGCGCGGCGCGACATGGGCATGCTGCGCGGCGAAGTCGAGACGCTTTCGGCGGAACTCGCGGCAATGGAAGCGGAAGCGGCGGAGGCCGCCGCCGAGGCGGAGGCTTCGAGGGCCGTTCTGTCCGGCGATGAGCCGGCCTATGGGGCGCATCTTGCGTCTTACCGTTCGCGCGAGGGCGCGGTTTCCGGCTGGCGCGAGCTTTCGGCCCGGCATGCCGGGCTGCTCGAAGGCATGCAGCCGGTGCTGTCGGTTCTCGATATGGGTGAGTTCGGTGGCGAGTTCCTGCGCCTCAAGGTGGGCCCCGTTGCCGACGAGGCCGCGGCCGAGGCGCTGTGCGCCGAATTCACGGCCGCCGGCGAGTATTGTGTGATTACCGACTATTCCGGCGAACTGCTGGAGTAGGGAAGCCAAATGGTCATGCGTCAAGGAGCCTGCGTCCGTGGTTCGACAAGCTCACCACGAACGGGCTTCCAACTCCGTTCGTCCTGAGCCCTTGTCCTCCGTAGCCTTGGCGAAGGAGGATGTCCAAGGGCGAACGATGGCTCCGGCCGAGGCGGAGGTTCCGGCTCACCGCCGCCCGATGGGCACGAATTCGCGTTTTTTCGCGCCTTTGTAGAGCTGCCGGGGGCGGCCGATGCCCTGGGTGGGGTCTTCGATCATCTCTTCCCACTGGGCGATCCAGCCCGAGGTCCGCGCCAGCGCGAACAGCACCGTGAACATGGTGGTCGGGAAGCCCATGGCATTGAGGATGATGCCGGAATAGAAGTCGACATTCGGATAGAGCTTCTTCTCGATGAAATACTCGTCCGAACGGGCAATGGCCTCGAGCTCCATGGCGACTTCCAGGAGCGGGGTTTCCACGCCGAGCTCCGCAAGCACCTTATGCGCCATCTTGCGCAGCACCTTGGCGCGCGGATCGAAGTTCTTGTAGACCCGGTGGCCGAAGCCCATCAGCCGGAACGGATCGTTTTTGTCTTTGGCGCGCTCGATGAACTGCGGGATGCTGTCGACCGTGCCGATCTCCTGCAGCATCTTGAGGCAGGCCTCGTTGGCGCCGCCGTGGGCCGGGCCCCAGAGGCAGGCGATGCCGGCGGCGATGCAGGCAAAAGGATTGGCGCCGGACGAACCAGCCAGCCGCACCGTCGAGGTGGACGCGTTCTGCTCGTGATCCGCATGCAGCATGAAGATCAGGTCCATGGCCTGCTCCAGGATCGGATTGATCTGGTAGTCTTCACATGGCACGCCGAAGGTCATGCGCAGGAAATTGCCCGCATAGCTGCAATCGTTGCGCGGATAGAGGAAGGGTTGGCCCAGCGAATATTTGTAGGCCATGGCCGCGATGGTCGGCATCTTGGCGATCAGCCGGTAGCTGGCGACCATGCGCTGATGCGGGTCCGAGATATCCGTGGAATCGTGATAGAAGGCGGCCAGCGCGCCGACCACGCCGACCATAATCGCCATGGGGTGCGCATCGCGCCTGAAGCCGTTGAAGAAGTTCTTCAACTGTTCGTGCAGCATGGTGTGGTAGGTGATGTCGTGGATGAACTTCTCTTTTTCGGCGCGGTTGGGCAATTCGCCGAACAGCAGGAGGTAGCAGACTTCCATGAAATCGGAATTGTCGGCCAGTTCCTCGATCGGATAGCCGCGATAGAGCAGGATGCCGGCCTCGCCGTCGATATAGGTGATCGAGGATTCGCAAGAGGCGGTCGACTTATAGCCCGGGTCGTAGGTGAAATAGCCCGTCTCGCCATAGAGATGGCGCACGTCGATCACCTTCGGGCCTACCGATCCCTCGTAGACCGGTAGTTCTATGTCGAGTCCGTCGCCTGAAAGCCGCATCGTGTTTTCCGTCATATTTACATCCTCTTGCCTAATCGATTTCATTTCCCTACCGCCTGTTTCTCTCATGCAATCTTTTCCTCGCCGGCCTGCGCCTGCGCGCAGTCCGAAAGCCGCGCCAGGCTTTCGGCGCGGCCGAGAACGGCCAGAACCTCGAAGATGCCGGGCGAAGTCGTGCTGCCGGTGAGCGCCGCGCGCAAAGGCTGCGCAACCTTGCCGAGGCCGAGCCCGCGGTCTTCGGCAAAGCGGCGGACTTCCGCCTCCAGTTCGGGCTCCGCCCAAGATTCGATTTTGTCCAGCAAAGCGGCCAGATCCCCCAAAAGTGAACGAGCCTCGTCGGTCAGAAGCTTCATGGCCTTGGCGGTAAACGCCAGCGGCCGCTTGGCGAAGTAGAATAGCGCATTTTCGGCCAGTTCGACGAGAGTCTTGGCCCGCTCCTTGAGCCCTGGGATGGCGGAGCCGAAGCGCGCCATCTCGGCCTCGGTCAGGGCGCGCCCGAGCCTGTCTTCGACAAACGGCCTGGCCCTTTCGATAAGCGCGGCATCATCGGCGTTACGGATGTAGTGGCCGTTCAGGTTCTCGAGTTTCGCGAAGTCGAAGCGGGCCGGCGCGCGGCCGATGGCCTCGAGCGTGAACCATTCGCGCGCCTCGGCGTCCGAAATGATCTCGGCGTCGCCATGACCCCAGCCGAGGCGCAGGAGGTAGTTGCGAATGGCCTCGGGCAGGTAGCCCATGTCGCGGTAGGCATCGACGCCAAGCGCGCCATGGCGTTTCGAGAGTTTGGCGCCGTCGGGCCCGTGAATCAGCGGCACATGCGCCTGCGCCGGGACCGACCAGCCGAGCGCCTTGAAGAGCTGAAACTGGCGAAATGCGTTGGTGAAGTGATCGTCGCCGCGCACGACATGGGTGATCCCCATATCGTGGTCGTCCACGACGACCGAAAGCATATAGGTCGGCGTGCCGTCGGCGCGCAGCAGCACCATGTCGTCCAGCTCGGTATTGGCGACCGTGACCGTGCCCTGCACGATGTCGTCGATACGGCTCTCGCCATCCTTGGGCGCTTTGAAGCGGATGACCGGGGTGACGCCTTCGGGCGCCTCCGACGCATCGCGGTCGCGCCAGCGGCCGTCATAGCGCATGGGCTTGCCCTCGGCGCGCTGCGCCTCCCGCATGGCTTGCAATTCCTCGGGCGAGGCGTAGCACCGGTAGGCGAGACCTTTGTCCAGGAGCGCTTGCGCGACCTCCACATGCCGGGCGCGCCGGCTCGACTGCGAAACCGGCTCGCCGTCCCAGTCGAGACCGAGCCATTTAAGCCCGTCATAGATGGCGTCGATGGCCTCCTTGGTGGAGCGTTTGCGGTCCGTATCCTCGATTCTGAGCAGGAATGTGCCGCCCCGGCTGCGGGCAAACAGCCAGTTGAACAGCGCCGTGCGCGCCCCGCCGATATGCAGGAATCCTGTCGGCGAAGGGGCAAATCGCGTGATGATACTCGTGTTCTGTTCAGCCATGGTTCCCAGAATCAGGCTTAGCGGTTAAGGTGTTTTGGACACGGGGTTGCGGTGCAGTGGGAGGCGGCCTCGAAGCAACCCGCGGGCTTTGTAGCATACTGCGCAATGCAACACAAATCGCCGCACTGCAACATAAGTCGGCGAGGTGCCCTGAAAAGCGATGGGGGAGGGCATGCGGAACGGCCATAGGCGGGCCCCTCAGGCCCGCAAAACTCCCCGCGAAACTCCATGAGAGCGCGGGCGGAACTCTTACCGGCCCGCATAGGGGTCGCCGGCGCCGATATCGGTGCCCTCCTGCGTATAGCGAGGCAAGAGCGGGAAGCCCGTATTCTGTGGCTACCGGTGGTTTTCGGCATCGGAATCGGCGGTTATTTTGCCCTGCCTTTCGAGCCGCCACTGGCGCTCACGGTCCTCTTGTGTCTGGCGGCCGTCGCTGTTGCCGCCCTGTGCCCCAAACCAAGCGGCTACCGCGCGGGGGCCGGGCTCGTCGTGGCCGCTTTCGTTGGCTTTGGCCTCGTGCAAATTCGCGCGCTGAACCTGGACACGCCGGTCTTGGACGGCGAGGGCTTTTATCAGGTTTCCGGCGTTATTTCGGCCATCGACCGGGACCCGCGGGGCTATCCCCGGCTGACGCTCGACGCGCCGGCGATTGCTGGGCGCTTCGACAGTCCGGCTCTAAAACGCATTCGGGTAACCGCAAGAACGGGCGGTGACGCCGTGAAGCCAGGCGACATGGTGGCGTTCCGCGCCAGTCTGACCCCGCCGCCGGGTCCGGTCGCGCCCGGGGCTTTCAATTTTGCCCGCCAGGCCTGGTTCCGCGGCATCGGCGCCGTCGGCTACGCGGTCGACCCGGTCAAGCGGACTTTGACCGCTGACGCTCCGGCGCCCGACTGGCGCATGCGCGTCAACGCCGCGCGCGATCATATCGTCATGCGGAGCCGCTCCGTCCTGACCGGGGATACCGGCGCCGTGGCGGCCGCTCTGATGACCGGGCTGCGTGGCGGCATCTCGAAGGAGGCGCGGGAAGCCATCCGCATCGCCGGGCTCGCGCATCTTTTGGCGATTTCCGGGCTCCATGTCGGGCTGTTCTCGGGCATTGTGTTCTTTGCCATTCGCGGGCTCCTGGCGCTGAGCCCGACCCTTGCGCTGACGCTGCCGATCAAGGCAGTCGCCGCCTCCGGCGCCTGGCTCGCGGCTTTGGGTTATCTGTTCCTCTCCGGCGCCAGCGTGCCGACCGAGCGCGCCTTTTTGATGACGAGCATTGTGCTGTTGGCCGTGCTGCTCGGCCGCAGGGCGATTTCCATGCGGCTCCTGGCGCTGGCCGCCATGGTCATCCTCGTCCTGTCGCCCGAGTATTTGCTGAGCGCCGGATTCCAGATGTCCTTCGCTGCGGTGGCGGCGCTCATCGCCGGTTACGAATTGCTGCGCGATCGTTTGCGGGCGATGTGGACCGGTCCGCGTCCGATGCCCAAGCGCGTGGCGCTCTATTTCCTGGCGGTCGTCGTCTCGACGATCATCGCGGAGATTGCGATCGGGCCCATCGCCGCCTTTCATTTCAACCGGGTCAACGGCTACGGCCTGATCGCTAATCTGGTCGCCGTCCCGGTCATGACTTTTTGGATCATGCCGTGGTCGGTCGTGGCCATAGTGCTGTTCCCCTTCGGGGCGGAGGCGGTGGCCTTGGTTCCCATGGGCTGGGGAATCGACGTCGTGTTGCAGACCTCGCATGCGGTCGCGAGCTGGCCAGGCGCCACGTATCCGGTGGCGTCGGCGCCAAATCTCAGTCTCTATCTCTTTGCCTTAGGTGGCCTTTGGCTCTGCCTGTGGGGAGACCTGAGGCTGCGCTCCTTGGGCCTGATCGGCATTGCAGCGGCATTCCTGATTGCGCCGTTTGGCCCCAGACCGGACGTGTTGATCAACGAATCCGGCAGCGTGATCGCGGTGAAAGGCGACGACGGTCTCTTTGCGACCTCCTCAAGCCGTCCCTCCTATGTCCGCGAGGTGTGGCTGCGCCGGGCCGGGCAGGACACGGCCCTTGACTGGGAAGACGCAGCCGGAGGCATCCGTTCTCCGGTACGGTGCGACGAAGCTAGCTGCATCTACACCGTCGACCGAGGCGGCCGGCGGTGGCGCATCGCCTTTGTCTTCCACGCGGACGCCATGGCCGAAGATTGCATCGCCGGTGCTTTGGTCTTGGTGCTTTTTGACGGCGACGCACGATGCCGGGGGCACGCACCGACCATCTCTCAGCGGCAGGTGCAGGAGGCCGGCGGTATCGACCTTTGGATCACCGCCGAGGGCGTTCAGATACGAAACTCCCGCCCCACCAAGGGCTCGCGTCCCTGGGCGCGGTAGGTCCGCGGAAATAAGAGGAGTCAGGCGTCGACGTCGACGCGTTTGCCGACGCCGGGGCCGGCTTCGGCACGCTCGGCTTCCTTGCGTTCGACCGTGGAATCGTTGGCGCGTTTGGCGGTCGCGTCCGACTCGATCGCTCCGGCGCGGCCGTCGGTCTGCACATCG
>JAKSBY010000327.1 GCA_022360855.1 Sphingomonadales bacterium
ACTGCAATCGCGCCATCGTCAATCGTGCCATAGGGCGCCGGCCCGGCCATGGTGGCGAGCCGCGCGTTAACCCAGATCCGATCCCATTTGGGCTTTGCCATGTACCTAATTGGTCAGAACTGCACGCGCTTTGTAAAGCCCGCCGGGCGTTGATCGAAGCGCATTCCGTCCCACACGGGCACCCCGACGGCCCACGGATACCCGCTAAACGAGTGTTATTAAAAAATTTTCACTTGAATTAATATAGTAATTTTAGGAAACTTCTTTTACCGATATAAATAGTATATTCTATCAATTTTAAGCTGCAACTGCGTCCAGGAGGGAGATATGGGGACTGGATTTTATTTGAGAACTGCCGCCGCCGTTATGCTCATCGGCGCTGTTGGCGCCTGCGCGACCACTGAAACGACCGCCGAAAGGCCCGTCGATAACACCGCAGGAAGATCGACGATCTCTCAGGATCCTGCTTCACAGGGCAGAGTCGCCGGCATCGGAATCGAAGGCAGCGATATCGTCACCATGGCCGACCGCATGGTCCGCGACATGCTGACCTCTCCGGTCTTGGCCGGCGCCCAAGAGCCGCCGCAGATCCTGATCGACGCCAGCAATTTCAAAAACGAAAGCTCCCAGCGCATCAACAAAAACGCGATCACCGACCGCTTGCGCGTCAGCCTAAATCGTGCAGCCAACGGGCGCATGTCGTTTGTGAGCCGCGAATCAATGGTTGCGGTCCACAAAGAACGCTCCCTCAAGCGTGACGGCGTTGTCGATAGCGGGACCGTTCGGATGGCGCAGGCGACAGCGGGGGTGGACTACTTTCTGATCGGGCGGATTACGACCCAGGACAGCCGCAGCAATGCCTCAGGCTACCAGCAGCGCTTCAACCAGATCGTCTTCGAGATGGTGAATGCCGAGCGCGGACTCATTGTCTGGAGCAATGACTACACCTTCTCGCGCGTCGCTGCGGACGATGTCGTGTACCGCTGACAGGCATCGCACGAGCTCGCAGGTCAACACGTTCAATTGGGTGGGGGGACAGCAATGACCAGAAAGGTAAGGAGTCTAGCATCGGCGTCCGTTGTGGCGCTGTTCGTCGGAGGCGCAGCCTCGTTCGCACTTGCCGATCAGGCCGAGACGGCGGCGCCGAAAACGGAAACTGGCGAGAGCCGGCTTTCGGAGAAAGAGCTGAAAAAGCTGGAACGGCAGCGGAAAAAGGCGCAGAAAAAGGCCGAACGCGCCCAGCGCAAGGAAGCGAAACGCCACCAAAAGGCGGAGGCGAAGCGGCAAAAGGGGCTTCGCAAGCAATACGGACTCGGCCCCTACCCAGACGAAATCGCCGGTTATGTCGTCGACAAGCCTGCCGAACTTCAGAAATTCTACCGCAGCCTGTTCATCGAAGGCGAGCGAAACGCGGTCCTGAACTTCAGCCGCCTGGGCCTGGCGGCGGTGGACACCGGCCACTACCGGACTGCCGAGTGGGCCCTCGATCAGGCACTCCTGCGCATCGAGAGCATCTACGCAAATGATGCAAAGGCGAAAGCCGCCCGGTCGAAGTTCAAGGCGGAAAAGGTGAAGGATTTCAAGGGCGAGCCCTACGAACGGGCCATGGCCTATCTTTACCGTGGTTTGCTCTATCTGCGCATCGGCGATTACGAAAATGCGCGTGCCGCCTTCAAGGCCGGAGAATACCAGGACACCGTATCCGGCGAGGAGGAATTTCAGGCCGACTTTGCGGTGCTGAACTATCTCTCGGGATGGGCGTCGCATTGCAACCGGGATTATTCTCTTGCGGAAGAATCCTTTGCCGCCGCCCTCACCCACAATCCGGCCCTGTTGCCGCCTCAGCCGGACGATAATTTCCTGCTTCTGTCGGAAACCGGTTCCTCACCCGTCAAATTCGGCGACGGCGAATATAGCGAGCAGCTCAAGTTCCGTCAGGGAGACACGAACGATGCGAACGCGGTGACCGTCGCATTCATGGAGCCACTTCCGTACTCTATCACCGAAGACGCCGCGCCGGACGCAGATGCAGCCAGTATCGAGACGATGATCGCTCCCGCGGCAGGCCCGAAGCTCGATGGGTGGGGAATGGGCCGCTCTACCTCTAGTCCGAGCACCAACGCCTTTGAGCCGCATCCGGACCGGACGGTGTTGGCGGAACTAGACCTGGCCATGGCGTCAAACATCTATTACCAAGCCTCGACCCGCGGCGACCGGCAGATCGATTACATCCTTGAGGGCAAGGCCAACTTCAAGGAGACGACCGAAACCATCGGCGATATCGGGGTCGCGGCGGGCACAACCCTCCTGGCCACCAGCGCCTATTCCGGTAACAGCGATCTGGCCGCCGCAGGCGCCATCGTCGGGGCTATCGGGCTGTTCTCCTCCGCCCTTTCGGCGGCGGCCAAGCCCGAGGCCGACACCCGCTACTGGGAGACGCTGCCTGACGCCATCCACGTCGGGACCGCGCAAATCTCCGAGGCCACATTCACAGTCTCCTGGAATCCGGCGAGCCGGCAACATGTGGTTTTGCAGGCCCCCCGCGAACCTTGCGGACTGGCTTGGAGCCGGGCCACGAGTGCGGTGGCCTCCGAGGAAAGCGCGCCCAACGCCCGCATGCCCTGGAAAAAGATGCGCAAGCAAAAGAAGCCGATTCAGGAGCAGGACCGAGTGTTCCGCGATTGGTTGGCGACCGAAGGTGAGGGAGAAGGCTCGTGAGAGGAGTTCTGCTGGCGGCGCTCGGCGCCTTTGTCCTTGCCGATACGCCGGCGCTGGCCGGCGCCAATGACGTTCTGGAATGCGATTTCCGCGAGTTCCGCAATGCGCTTCGATCACCGGGACCGGCGCTGGTCGCCGAAGTCCCCGGTACGATGAGCCCGATTCCTTTGAATGCGGTGCAGGTGACCGACAAATCGATCACCCGCAAAGTTCTGGTCGAAGGTCTGTTTGCCCGCCGCACCCCGACCGGCACGCTTGAAGTCATGGCGCGCTTGGTGAACTGCACGGACTACCCCCTGCAGGTCGAAGGACGGTCGTGGTTCATGGACGAAAACCAGCTCCCGTCCGAAGGCGAATCCGCCTGGCGCAGGGTCTTTCTGAATCCCCGCTCCACCGCCGTCTACAGGGAATTTTCCATCGGCACCAACGGCGTGGCGAACTACCTGATCGAGTTACGCGAGGGGCGTTAGGAGAGACCCATGACCCTTATCCGCCAGGGAGTTCGGCTCCTCCTGCTCGCGGCGCTGCCGCTCGGCGCCCTTCAGGCGGCCGATGCCGAGGCCCCCGACCAAAAGACCAGCCTCGAAAAACGTATCGCGCTGTTTTGGAACAAGGAGTTCACCGACAGCCTGACAACAGGCTACAAATCGCATGCGCGCGCGACCGCTTCGTTGCGGACCGATGTGTATCGGGGCAGCGAGCCAGGCCATGGCGTTCAGGTGAGCAAAGGCGTCACCGAGGTTGTTACCGGCGCCAAGCGACTCGAAGAGCCGGACCGGGAACAATTGGCGGAGAGCACCGACTGGGCCATCGAAGGCGCGTTCTCGGACCGACTGATCATCGCCGGCGCGACCCTGGTGGACCGCAACGTGATCATGCGAACGCTCGGCAAGGGCGAGTCTTACGGTCCGCTGCCGGATATCCAATCGATCGAGACCTCGGCCCTGCTCGACAAAGCAGACCTGCTGATGGAAGTGCTGGTCACCGAGGATGCCTCTTCCCTGACGGGCCTCAGGTTCCGGGTCAGCGTGACGAATATCGAGTCGGGCCGCGTCACGGTCCGCCACGTAACTGTCGCCGCACCCTTACGGCCGCCGCCGCAAGCGGTGTGGCAGCCCACGGAGAACGGCTACGAGAAAATCTTCCTTGAGCCGCCGCCGATCTCAGCGGAAGAGATCGGCCATACGCTGGCCGAGGAGCTCCTCGCCAAGCTGGCGGCACGGTAACGCGGCTGCCGGCCACGTCGGCCTCGCTTCAGCTAAAATTGCACGCGCTTTGTAAAGCCGCCATCGACGATGAGGTTTGTGCCGGTGACCCAGCCGGCCGCCGGGCTCGCCAGAAAAGCGACGCAAGCGGCGACTTCCTCAGGCGTCCCGAGCCGGCCCGCCGGATGCGCCGCCGCCACGGCCTGATACTGCTCGGGCATGGAATTCTGCGCATC
>JAKSBY010000615.1 GCA_022360855.1 Sphingomonadales bacterium
CCATCAGGGCACACAAGGGAGTAAGGATGACGCCGCCCAGGGACAGGCCGGTTGAAGCAATAGACAGCGCCATGGCCCGGCGCTGGGTGAACCAGCGTGTAACCAGGGTGGTGGCGGGAATCAGGGCGGAAGCGGAAAAACCGGTGCCGAGAAACATGTAGGCCGCGAACAGTTGTGGAATTGTCTGCACATAGGCCAGGGAACCCAGGCCAAGACAGGATATGAGGGCCCCGATGCAGATACATATCCGGGCGTCATACTGCTGTACCGATCGGGCTACCCACAGGCCGGTCACGCCACCGGTGAGAAAGAACAGGGACACGGCGGTGGAAGCGGATTCAACGGTAAAGGCCGGATTGGCTGCCAGGGCATTGAGGTAGATGGCGTGATTGTAAAAGCTCAGGCCGCTGGAGAAGGTGAGAACCACCAACAGCGCCCAGACAATTTTCCATCCATAGTACATAGCTTGTGACCCTGACCGGCGGCCGGACTGCTTTCGATCAGGTGAAGAGTCCCGCGGAGAAGAAAAAGGATGCTCTCACAACTGCAATTACACTGACAATGCAGCTACCTGCCTGGTATCGAACAAAGAATTGATCCAGGTCTATGTGGCGGACATCCGATTCTCCGAAGATGATGATGCCGGGGTTTGTCCCGGCACACCGGAAATCCGGCAAGTGCGTGTCCACCACCGCGGCAACAAGTTGGTCAGATAGAGACAAAATAAGCGGGCTCTGAAGCACTGCCAGGTGTAACATTTCCTTACAATTCATTGCCTTCTGGCGATGTGCACAACTGGACTCAGGCCCCCGCTGCATTTATGCTTGCCGACCTGCTTTTACGCATATATTGCACTAATTCAGGTTCCGGGATCTGAGCACAATAAACGGAACCTTTGCGGTTTATAAAAACCCAGATTTTGAGGAGAAGAGTGAGATGCAACTAATGTCCAAGTCACTATTGAAGGCGGCCATAGGATGTCTGCTCGCCTTTGCGCTGACAGCCCAGGCTCAACAGCCTCGTTTTCTGTCACTGTCACCACCGGAAGGTCTGCCCATTATCCCGGTGCTGGAGGGCTGGATTGCGAACCCCGACGGGACCTACAGCTATTCCTTCGGTTTCATTAACCGTAACGAAGAGGCGGTAGACATTCCCCTGGGTGAGAACAATCGCATCGAACCGGCACGCTTCCAGGGCGACCAACCGACCCATTTCCCATCCGGCCGCGGTACCGGCGTCTTCACCGTAACCGTTCCGGCCGATGAGTCCGAGATCGATGTGTGGTGGTATCTCATCACCGGCGACAGTGAAGAGCTTAAAGTTCCGGGCCGCAGCGGTGCTTCCGCCTACGAGCTGGACTTCATCCGCCCCCGTCCCCAGGGCGCACTGCAACCTCTGGTTGGCATCGGTGAAAGCGGTTCACAGAGCGCAGGGCTTTTTGCCCAGATGACTGATTACCCCGGCGGAAATGTGAGCGTGGGCCAGCAGGTGGAAATTGCCATTAATGCAAACGATCCCGCCGAGCGCGAC
>JAKSBY010000144.1 GCA_022360855.1 Sphingomonadales bacterium
AAGACGCTCGACGAGTTGCGTCCGGCGGTGGTCGTCATCGATTCCATCCAGACCCTGTTCCTGCCGAGCCTGGAGTCCGCGCCTGGCACCGTGGCGCAGGTGCGCGCAGGTGCCCAGGCGCTCATTACCTTGGCGAAGCAGCGGGGCATCGCGCTGTTCCTGATCGGCCATGTCACCAAGGAGGGGCAGATCGCCGGCCCGCGGGTGCTCGAGCACATGGTCGACACCGTGCTCTATTTCGAGGGCGAGCGGGCGCACCAATACCGCATCCTGCGTGCGGTCAAGAACCGTTTCGGCAGCGCCGACGAGATCGGCGTGTTCGAAATGACCGGCCGCGGCCTCGAGGAGGTCGCGAACCCCTCCGCCCTGTTCCTCGCCGGCCGGCGGGCCGCCGTGCCCGGCTCGGCGGTGTTTGCCGGTATGGAGGGCTCGCGGCCGCTCCTGGTCGAGATCCAGGCCCTGGTGGCGCCGACCATGGCCGCCAATCCCCGGCGTGCGGTGTTGGGCTGGGATTCGGGCAGGCTCGCCATGGTGCTCGCCGTGCTCGACGCCCGCGCCGGGCTCGGGCTCGGCGGTCTGGACGTCTATCTCAACGTGGCCGGCGGGCTCAAGATCACCGAGCCGGCTGCCGACCTGGCGGTGGCAGCCGCGCTCGCTTCGGCGCATTCCGGGCGCCCGATCCCGGCGGAGACGGTAGTCTTCGGCGAGATCAGCCTCTCCGGCGATATCCGACCGGTGGCCCAGGCCGGCCTTCGCCTCAAAGAGGCCCAAAAGTTGGGCTTTGAATCGGCCTGGCTGCCGGCCGGCCAGAAGCTCGGCAAGACCGGGCTCAAGGTCACGACCCTTGAACGGCTGGCCGATTTGGTGGAGCTTACCGAAGGTTCGCCGGAGCAGGAGGGCTAGGCGGTGGAGACGCTATCGATCACGGCTTTCGATGTGGCGGTGCTCGCCGTTATCGGCCTTTCGCTGGTGTTCGCCTTCGTACACGGCTTCGTCAGTGAGCTGCTCGGGCTCCTGGCCTGGGGCGGCGCCATATTCCTCACCATTTTCGGCTATGCCTGGGGCGCGGACTTCACCCGTCAGTATGTATCGCCGGACTTTGTTGCCGATCTGGTGACCCTGGTCGCGCTTTTCATTGCCAGTCTCATGGTGTTGAAGCTCCTGGCCACCTTCATCGGCGACCGCGTGCGCCAGAGCAATGTCGGCTTTCTCGACCGTTCCTTAGGTGCTCTGTTCGGCGTGCTTCGCGGCATCCTGGTCGTCAGCGCCGTCTATCTCGCTTTCCTCTCCATCTGGTCCTTCTTCGGCGGTGAAAAGACCATGCCGCCCTGGATCAAGGAGGCGCGCACCCGGCCCCTGGTCGGCTATGGCGCGGAAATGCTCGGCCAGCTCTCGACCAAAATGATCGACCGCATCAAAGAGAACGAAGA
>JAKSBY010000176.1 GCA_022360855.1 Sphingomonadales bacterium
CAAGGCAAACAGCCGGAAACCGTTGCCTGACAGCAATCGTTTGCAACGGCTGGGGGCCGGTGTATCCTGCTAACGAGATGGAACCAACCGAACCTTCTTCGCCTCCCACTCCAGTTCCACCCGATCCACTGGATAATCGGGAGACCTACCTGCAGAAATTGAATCGCTATCTCATGCTCACGCTTTCCATACCGGAGCGCGCGGCACGGGCTCTGGGCGGCATGGTCGGAGGCACGACCTTGTTGTTGTGCAACACATTGCTGCCCAATATGGTCCGTAATTCCAGCAGTTATCATTTTACGATGGGAATGTTCCAGAGTTTCCTGGTGCGTAACCTTGCCGGCATGCGAGAAGTGGATACAGCGGAGCTACAGGAAAATTTTGTGCATCGCAAAATGGTGGGTACCGGTCTCGAAGCCGCCGGTCTGCTGACCATGCATTTATCACCGGTATGGGTGTTCGCAATCGCGTCCGATGCCGCCAAGGGGGGCAAGGTTTTTTTGCAGCGCCTCGTTTCGGAACTAAAAGATAACGGCGTCATCGATCCGGAGAGAAATCCTGAATCACTGGAGCAGATTCTTCAGGCCATTGATGATGTCGGTCACAGAGGTGCGACCGCGATCGATACTCCACCCATGTCAATGCAGGAGATAAGCGATCTGGCTTCTGAACTCAGAACATCTGTTGGCAGTCTGGCGGGTAACTCCGCAAGTCTGTTACCCCGTTTCGAAGAAATCTGGGACCAGATAAGCGCTGTCGCAAAAAAGGAAAACCTGTCGCGAGAACAGGTATTGGGTATGTTGTCGGTGAGTGCCGCGAGCATTGCGGGTACCGGGTTCAACACCGCGGGGGCGGTAAGCAAAACCGGGTACGCAATCGTCGATGAAGTAATTTTGACTGACTACAAAAATACCCTCGGTGAGATCAGTGAAGAAGGCGCGCTTAGCTATATGAACAATCATATGAGGCCGTTCGTAGCTAACGCGCAACAGCAATTTGATTTCAGGCGGGAAACCTGGACTCAACGCAAGCTCGGTCCCATGCTGGGTAAGTTCTTCAGCAAACTAAGGTCCGGCAAACCATAGAACGCCGCTTTAGCGTCACCACGCATCCTGGCCTGCATTCCCAGGCTCTTATCAGTGATTTATCCCATGAAATTGGCGGTTTCTTTTTTGAAATTTGGAGTTACCGTTCACTATTTCTTCCAATTTTTGGGCAAAATCAAGC
>JAKSBY010000662.1 GCA_022360855.1 Sphingomonadales bacterium
CCCACTGCCACGGAGGCGAAATGGAAAATGACTGTCCCGATAATGAGAACAAATAGAACGACAGCTAAAGCCATAAACCCGAATTCCTTTAATTTTTTACAATCGTATCCGCTACCGATGGCTTTCTAGAAAGCCCTTTGCCGGTAGAAATCATTAATTTTCAAATTCATTTAGAGGGCGTCTTTACCGGACGAAACTCAAACACTACGGCGTTGAATCAAGCGAATCTGCTGATCAACTTAAAGGCTGTGTCGTAGTAGAAGTCCCAAGTATTTCTTGTTGATTAGATGGGCACGTTCTTCTTCAAAAAATTGCACAGGAACTGGGCGGATTTGAAGAGTTTTTAGCACACCTCGCGCGGTCGAGAATGCTATAAAAAAACCCTATTTACCGCAAGTGGTTTCGGGCTTCCAGGCCCCTGATATTGCGCAAAATCAAGGATTACTGACAACTTTTTGTCAGCGCTGAAAATTGCGGCGAAGTCAGGAGTTTCTCACTACCAAAATTCCTTAATGACCAGTCTCCCCCGCACCCGGTTCAGCTTGAGAAAAACGCTAAAACATGATTGAATGCCCGCGCTTTTTGGCGGCATTTATGTCGAGAAGAATCGGCTTCTCGAAAAAGCCCCGCTCCCCACTTTTTGCGCCGAAACATGACAGAGATTACATCCAACCCAAGCACGGCCAGTTGGCGCGATTTCTATGAAATGTGCAAGCCCCGGGTGGTGATGTTAATGATTCTCACTTCCCTGGTCGGCATGTTTCTGGCGGTACCGGGCATGGTCCCGGTGAATATTCTGATCCTGGGTAACCTGGGCATTGCCCTGGTGGCAGCGTCCGGCGCCGTGGTCAACCACTTGATCGATCGCCGTATCGACATCCAAATGAAACGCACTCATAACCGGCCCCTGCCCCAGGGGCGGGTTGATCCGCTTCAGGCCACTGTGTTTGCGGTGACTATCGGCGTTGCCGGTATGGCCATCTTACTGCTGTGGGTAAATCCCCTAAGTGCATGGCTGACTCTTGGCTCTTTCGTGGGCTATGCATTCATTTATACCGGTTATCTGAAACACGCGACGCCCCAGAACATCGTGATCGGTGGTCTCTCCGGCGCCATGCCACCGTTGCTGGGTTGGTCTGCCGTAAGCGGCACCATCGACCCCAACGCCCTGATCCTGGTGCTGATTATCTTTGCCTGGACGCCTCCTCATTTCTGGGCATTGGCCATTCACCGCAAGGACGAGTACGCCAAGTCCGGTGTGCCCATGCTGCCGGTGACCCACGGCGAACGGGTAACCAAGATACATATTCTTATCTACACGCTTATCCTGGTGGCGGTTAGCACTTTCCCGTTTTTCTCAGGCATGAGCGGATTGTTGTATTTGCTTGCCGCATTGGCGTTGGGGGGTGGCTTCACCTATTGGTCGGTCCTGCTCATGGTGCGGCCGCAGCCCACCACGGCAATGGACACCTTTCGCTACTCCATTGTTTACCTGGCGCTATTGTTCCTGGCGCTGGTCATCGACCACTACCTGATCTAAACCGACCCCATGACAATTACCCCCTCCAGGCGGGTCATTATTGCCGGTTTGGTCCTTGTTAATGTGGTGCTGCTCACGGCCATATTCTTCTTGGCGCAAGTTCGTAGCGAGCGTGACAGGATAGAGTCGCTACGAGACCTGGGTGCCACAGAATATCCAGAGCCCATCACCATTACCCGAGCCGATCTTGTCGATCATGACGGACGGCAATTTGATAGGTCACGGTTAGTCGGGAAATGGTCCCTGGTATTTTTCG
>JAKSBY010000242.1 GCA_022360855.1 Sphingomonadales bacterium
AGGCGGTGCCCCACCCCGGCGCCATCCTCTCGCCCATGGTCGGGACCGTCTATGTATCGCCCGAGCCTGGTGCCCCCCCCTTTGTGACCAAGGGCGACACGATCCAGGAAGGGCAGACCCTGCTCATTGTCGAGGCGATGAAGGTGATGAACCCGATCCCCGCGCCGAAGTCGGGCACGGTGAGGGAAATCCTGGTCGCCGACGGCCAGCCGGTCGAATTCGACGAACCGCTCATCGTCATTGAATAGGCGCGTATGTTCGAGAAGATTGTCATCGCCAACCGCGGCGAAATCGCGCTTCGCATCCATCGCGCCTGCCACGAGATGGGCATCCGCACGGTCGCGGTGCACTCCACAGCCGATGCCAACGCCATGCATGTCCGCCTTGCCGACGAGAGCGTCTGCATCGGCCCGCCGCCGACCTCAGAGAGCTATCTGAACGTCCCCAACATCATCGCCGCCGCCGAGATCACCGGCGCCGACGCCGTCCACCCCGGTTACGGCTTCCTGTCCGAGAACGCCCAGTTCGCCGACATCGTCGCCGACCACGGCATCGTCTTCATCGGCCCGACCGGCGATCACATCCGGCTGATGGGCGACAAGATCAAGGCCAAGGAGACGGCCAAGTCGCTCGGCATTCCGGTGGTCCCGGGCTCCGAGGGCGGTGTGACTAACCCGCAGGAAGCCGGCCGGCTGGCCGAGGAAATGGGCTATCCCGTCATCGTCAAGGCGGCGGCGGGTGGCGGCGGGCGCGGCATGAAGGTGGTGCGCGAGGCGGGCGAGCTCAGCGAGGCGTTTTCCGCGGCCCGCACCGAAGCCAAGGCCGCCTTCGGCGACGACACGGTCTATGTGGAGAAATTCCTCGCCAATCCGCGGCACATCGAGATTCAGGTGCTGGGCGATTCCCACGGCAATGCGGTGCATCTCGGCGAGCGCGACTGCTCGCTGCAGCGCCGCCACCAGAAAATCCTCGAAGAGGCGCCCTCCCCGGTGATCACCGACGAGCAGCGCGAGGAGATCGGCGGCGTTGTCGCCAAGGCGGTGCGCGGCATGGGTTATCTCGGCGCCGGCACGGTCGAGTTCCTCTACGAAGACGGCGAGTTCTATTTCATCGAAATGAACACGCGGCTGCAGGTCGAGCATCCGGTGACGGAGATGATCACCGACATGGACCTGGTGCGCATGCAGATCCGCATCGCCGCCGGCGAGCCCCTGCCCGTCACTCAGGAAGACATCCGCTTCTCCGGCCACGCCATCGAGTGCCGCATCAATGCCGAAGATCCGGCGACCTTCGCGCCGTCGCCGGGGCGGATCACCGATTATCACCCGCCAGGCGGCCTCGACGTGCGCGTCGATTCGGCGCTCTATTCCGGCTATTCGGTGCCGCCCTACTACGACAGCCTGATCTCCAAGCTGATCGTGCGCGGCAACACACGCGACGGCTGCCTGCTGCGGCTGCGTCGGGCGCTGGAAGAATATGTCATCGGCGGGATCAAAACCACGATCCCGCTGCATCAGGAGTTAATCGAGGATTCTGATTTTATTGGTAGCCAATATAATATTCATTGGCTCGAAGATTGGCTGCGCCGGGCCAACAGCTAGATCAATCCGGCCCCAACCCGTCATTCGCCGGCTTGACCGGCGAATCCATAGGGCGGCAGCCGAGGTCGCTCCAATATGGACCCGCCGATCAAGTCGGCGGGTGACAAGTGGAGTTGATCAGGTGTATCGCACAACGCTCTGAGGCCACGGACCGGAATGCAGGAGATTACGCCTACCATCCTCTTGAAGGCTTATGCCTGCGGCGTCTTTCCCATGGCCGAGGACGCCGAGACCGAGGAGATATTCTGGGTCGATCCTGACAGCCGCGGCGTCCTGCCCCTGGATGGGTTCCACGTCCCGCGGTCACTGGCCAAGCGGGTGCGCCGGGGCGATTTCTCAGTGACCGTAGATACGGCATTCGACCGGGTGATTGCTGCCTGCGCCGAATCCGGCCCCGGCCGTTCCAACACATGGATCAACCAGACGATTCGACGGCTCTATTCCGCGCTGGCCCGGGCCGGCCATGCCCACAGCGTCGAATGCTGGCGCGACGGCAAGCTGGTGGGCGGGCTCTACGGCGTCAGCATCGCCGCGGGCTTTTTCGGTGAGAGCATGTTTCACCGCGAGCGCGACGCCAGCAAGGTGGCGCTCGTGCATCTGGTGGCCCGGCTCAAGGCCGGTGGCTACACCTTGCTCGACACGCAATTCGTGACCGACCATCTGGCGCGCTTCGGCGTCAAGCAGATCGGCCGCCGCGAGTACCACCGGATGCTGGACGAAGCTCTACAGCATGACGCGGATTTCTATTCGCTGGGATCGTCGGCCTCGGGAGCCACGGTTCTGCAGCTCAGCACCCAGACATCGTAAACCGGGTGTTCGAGCGCGTTGAGCGCCGGGCTGGAGGCCATCATCCAGCCGGTAAAGACCCGCACCCCCTTGTCGTTCATCGGAGCATCCGGCGGGACGTCGTCGATCTCCAGGAACGCAAAGGTCTCGGGCGGCTCCTCGGGCGGGCGGCTGCGGCAGGCCCGCGCCGTGATGGCGAGCGTGCCAAAACGCACCGGCGTGCCGATCGGCAGTTCCAGCTCGGTCGACCGGGCGGTGACCTTGTCCAGGGCACGCGCCACGGCAACGAGCCCGGCCGGCCCGTCCCCCGCATCGCCAAGCGTGTCCGATTGGATCAGTTCGGCGATCTCTTCGGGAAAATCGAAGCTTTCGCTCTCCGGCGGCCCGGCTTCGGCGGCCGGCGCGCCTTCCGGCCTCGCAGTGTCATCATCGACCTCGCCGCCTTGCAGCAGAAGGCTGGTGATCAGATAGAGGAAAAGGGCGGCGACAACCGCGACCGAAAGCAGCCACAACGCGATGCGTTTCATTACCGGGCGTCTGAGTCCCTGTCGTCATCGTCGGTCGACGAAAAGATCGCCTTGCCGATCAGGCTCATCAGATCGATGGAATCCTCCGTCCACAAGAGTTCGTCACCGGCGACGAGCACCTCTTCACCGGCCCCCGGCGCCAGCTCCAGATAGCTGTCGCCCAAGAGGCCCTCGGAAGAAATCGATGCCGTCGTATCCTCGTCCAGCGTGACCGACTTATCGACCGAAAATTTGACGATGGCCTGGTAGGTCTCGGGGTCGAGATCCTGGCTGAGGACGCTGCCGACCTTGATGCCGGCGATCTTGACATCGCTGCCGAGCGCTAGACCTTCCACGCGGTTGAAGCGCGCCTGAAGCTCGTAGCCGTCGACGGGCCTGAGCTCGGCCCGCTCGTAGACGAAGGCGAGAAAACCGCCCGCCACCAGAAGCACAACGGCGCCGATCAGCGCCTCGACCAGATTTTCCTTCATGATGATCTCCGTCGCGCGCCGGCCGCGATCACTCCGGCTTCCACGCCTCGTAATCGCCGGTCGCTTTCTCGCGGGTGCCCGATTGGGTCAGGCTGCCCGGCGGGAAATAGGCGCCGGCCTGGCCCGTAAGGTTGGGCTGGTGCTCCGCCTCCCAAGGCTTGACCTGAGGCGGCGCCTCGACCGGCGTCTCGGCCACGGTGCGGTGCAGCCAGGCGTGCCATTCGGGCGGCACGCGCGAGGCCTCCACATCGCCCTTGTAGATGACCCAGCGCCGACGCCCACCCTTCTCGCGATAATAGGCATTGCCCTGGTCGTCCTCGCCCACCTTCTCGCCTTTGCGGAAGGTGTACCACCAGGTCCCGAGGGTGTAGTCGTTCCACCAGGTGAAGAAGTGGCTCAAGAACTTCATCGTCTCACTCGCTTCGAGTCTCTCGCGTCCGACCGTTTGCGCCTGATCGGCGGCGTCCGACGAACCGGCGGGACTATGACATTCCACCCGATTGGCGTCCAGTCCGCATGAACGGCGCGGCGAATTTCTGGCCTGCGAATCATGAAGGATTTCTTACAGAGCGGTTGAGGGTTGGCGCGCCAACATATTGAATTCCGTAAGAAAGCTCGCATGCCGGCCGGCGGGCGGGCCCAGGCCGCGATGGAAATTCCGTCTAGTGCCGCGTAGGCTGTCAACCACAATATGTTGGAATCATTGCGAAATATCGCTTGATTTTTTGCCCGTTCCCGACGCAAGTTTTGGTGTAATCAGCCGGGCGGCACCCCATATATAGCGGAGGCCGTAATAGTTCTCTCCCGCTCGGGAGGGATCAAAGTGGGGCCTCTCGGTTTTTTTGGAGACGAACGCAGTTTTTGGCTGTGGCCGGTCCCTTTTGGGCGGCCCATGTTGGGGAATTTGTCGATGCGCATTTCGCGTCACTTTACGATCGAAGGTCAATCACCCTACCAAGACATCGCGTTCAAGTCGGCCGTCAGCGAGATCAAGGATCCGGACGGCAGCTCGATCTTTTCGATGGAGAATGTGGAGGTCCCTGCCGACTGGAGTCAGGTAGCGACCGACATCATTGCGCAGAAGTACTTCCGCAAGGCCGGCGTGCCGACGGCGCTGAAGCCGGTCGAGGACGAAAAGCTGCCGCGCTGGCTGTGGCGCAGCGTCCCCGACTCGGAGGCCCTCGATGAGATGCCGGAAGACGGGCGTTCCGGCGGCGAGACAAGCTCCAAGCAGGTCTTTGACCGGCTCGCCGGGACCTGGGCCTATTGGGGCTGGAGGGGCGGATATTTCGATGCCGAGAGCGACGCCCGCGCGTTCTTCGACGAGTTGCGTTTCATGCTGGCGAAGCAGATGGCCGCGCCGAACTCGCCGCAGTGGTTCAACACGGGCCTCAACTGGGCTTACGGCATCGACGGCCCGGCTCAGGGCCACTTCTATGTGGATTTCGAGACCGGCCAGCCGACCAAATCACAGAGCGCCTACGAGCACCCCCAGCCGCATGCCTGCTTCATTCAGGGAGTGAGCGACGATCTGGTCAATGACGGCGGCATCATGGATCTGTGGACCCGCGAGGCGCGGCTGTTCAAATACGGCTCCGGCACCGGCAGCAATTTCTCCACCGTGCGCGGCGAAGGCGAGCCCCTGTCCGGCGGCGGCAAGTCGTCGGGCCTGATGAGCTTCCTCAGGATCGGCGACCGCGCGGCCGGCGCCATCAAGTCGGGCGGCACCACGCGCCGGGCGGCGAAGATGGTGGTCGTCGACATCGACCATCCGGACATCGAAGACTTCATCATGTGGAAGGCGGTCGAGGAACAAAAGGTCGCGGCCCTGGTGACCGGCTCGCGGGTCATGGAAAAGCGCCTGAATGCGGTGATCGACGCCTGCCACGGCGCCCCGGATTTGGGCGACGACGCGTTCCTGCCGGGCCGCAACAGTGAACTGGCGGCCGCGGTGCGCGCCGCGCGCGACGACATGATCCCGGAGAACTACATCCAACGCGTCATCCATTTCGCCCGTCAGGGCTTCACCGAAATGGAATTCCGCACCTACGACACGGACTGGGATTCCGAGGCCTATCAGACCGTCTCCGGCCAGAACTCCAACAACTCGATCCGCCTGACCGACGAGTTCATGCGGGCGGTCCAGGAAGACGGCGAGTGGCAGCTCACCAACCGGCTCGACGGTGCGGTTGCCAAGACCGTCAAGGCGCGCGACTTGTGGAACGAGATCGGCACCGCAGCCTGGTCATGCGCCGATCCCGGCCTACAGTTCCACACCACCATCAACGACTGGCACACCTGCCCCGAATCCGGCGCAATCCGCGCCTCAAATCCCTGCTCGGAATATATGTTCCTGGACGACACGGCGTGCAATCTGGCGTCCCTCAATCTGATGGCGTTCCGACAGGCCGACGGCAGCTTCGATATCGAAGCGTTCGAGCACGCGGTACGCCTGTGGACGATCGTGCTGGAAATCTCGGTGTTGATGGCGCAGTTCCCGTCGGCCAGGATCGCGCGCTTGTCCTATCAGTTCCGCACGCTCGGCCTCGGCTATGCCAATATCGGCGGGCTCCTGATGGCGTCGGGCATTCCTTATGACAGCGACGAGGGCCGTGCGCTTTGCGGCGCCATCACCGCGCTGATGACCGGCACCTCCTACGCCACGTCGGCGGAGATGGCCGGCGAACTCGGCGCTTTCCCCGGCTACCGGGCGAACGCCAATCACATGCTGCGCGTGATCCGCAATCACCGCAATGCCGCCCATGGCCGGAGCGAGGGCTATGAAGACCTCGCCACCAAGCCCGTGGCGCTGGATTTGACAAACTGTAGCGACAAGACTCTCGCAAAAGCAGCGGCGGCGGCGTGGGACTCCGCGCTTAAGCAGGGCGAGCAATACGGCTACCGCAACGCCCAGGCGAGCGTGATCGCGCCGACCGGCACGATCGGCCTGGTGATGGACTGCGACACCACCGGAATCGAGCCGGACTTCGCCCTGGTCAAATTCAAGAAGCTTGCCGGCGGCGGCTACTTCAAGATCATCAACCGGGTGGTGCCCGAGGCGCTGACCAAGCTCGGCTACGGCGCCGACGAGATCGACGACATCACAGGCTACGCGGTCGGCCACGGTACGCTGGCCGGCGCACCGCACATCAGCCACGATGCCTTAAAGGAAAAGGGTTTCGGCCCCGAGCAGATCGACGCTATCGAAAGCGGGCTGGAAAGCACCTTCGATATCCGCTTCGCCGTCAACCGCTGGACCCTCGGCGACGACTTCTGTACCGAGACGCTCGGATTCACCGAGGAGCAGCTTTCGGACGTTTCCTTCAACATCCTGAAGGAAATCGGCTTCTCGGACGAGGAGATCGAAGCGGCCAATCTTTACTGCTGCGGCGCCATGACCCTGGAGGGTGCGCCACATCTGAAAGAAGAACATTATCCGGTGTTCGACTGCGCCAATCCCTGCGGCAAGATCGGCACCCGGGCGCTCTCGACCGAGGCGCATATCCGCATGCTCGCGGCGGCCCAGCCGTTTATCTCCGGCGCCATCTCCAAGACCATCAATATGCCGAATTCGGCAACGGTCGAGGACTGTGTCTCGGCTTACGAGACGTCGTGGAAGCTCGGTCTCAAGGCCAACGCGCTGTATCGCGACGGATCCAAGCTCAGCCAGCCCTTAAGCGCCGCCCTGCTCGACGATGCGGCGATCGAACAGGCGGCGGACGAGGCCACGCCGATGGCCGAGCGCACGCGCATCGTTGCCGAACGCATCGTCGAGCGCATCGTCGAACGCGAGGGACCGGCGCGCCGTACGCGGCTACCGCAACGCCGCAAAGGCTATACCCAAAAAGCCATTGTCGGCGGCCACAAGGTCTATCTGAGGACCGGCGAATACAATGACGGGCGGCTCGGCGAAATCTTCCTCGACATGCATAAGGAAGGCGCCGCCTTCCGCAGCCTGATGAACAACTTCGCCATCTCGATTTCCATCGGCCTGCAATATGGCGTGCCGCTGGAAGAGTATGTCGACGCCTACACCTTCACCCGCTTCGAGCCGTCCGGCCGGGTGGAAGGCAACGCCGCCATCAAGATGGCGACGTCCGTGCTGGACTATATCTTCCGCGAGCTGGCGATTTCCTATCTCGGCCGCGATGATCTGGCGCATGCGGAACCGGAGGACCTGCAGGTCGACAGCATCGGCTCGCGGAAGCCCAAGACCGGCGCCGGCGAACCCGAAGCATCGCCGGAAGCGGCCGAAGAGAAGGCGGTTCGCCTGGCAAGCCAGGGCTACATGCGGAATAATCTATATGTCTTCAGCAATGAGAAGAGCGAAGCCAGTGCGCCGACCGCCGCGCTCGGTACCGGCACGTCCAGCGGCGCGCAGGCGGTCGGACAGACGGTCATCGTCGAAACGACCGCCAGCCGCGTGCACGAGGCCCGCATGAAAGGTTATGAAGGCGACGCCTGCTCCGAATGCGGCAACTTTACCCTGGTGCGCAACGGAACCTGCCTGAAATGCGATACCTGCGGTGCCACTAGCGGTTGTTCTTGATCGACCGGCATTTTTCGGCCCATTCGGTTCGGCCAGAAGACCGCTGCCATCACTGGCAACTTTAGCGAGTTCTACTTTGACTAAAATTTACCGAATGTTTACAGGGCCAGCCACATAGTCCCAGAAGGTCGGATCGTAGGGTGCCATTGAGTGAGGTCACGGTCCGAGGTTGCTTACAAGGCCTGCCTCGCCTCAGTTGATTCGTTTCAGGGTTACGGGGGCAGCCTGCTGGGACAGACGTGGACTACCAGAGTGAGCGCTCAAGCGAAGAAAAAAGGTCCGGCTCGACAGCTTCTAAAATTGGCCGAAAGAGCAGTGACGGGGATAGGCGATCCGCAAGCGCTCGTGGATCACCTGCCGATTGGAGTCTTCGTCTACCTCGTTGTCGGCCCCAACCGTTTCGACCGCATCCTCACAAACCGGTTTTATGAACAGCTGTTCGGCCTCAACCGGCGGCGGACCGACCCCCAGACTCCTCCGCCGGAAGGCGATTGGGCGATTTTCGGCCCCCTCAAGTCGCAGATGGAGCTGGCGCGGCAATCCAAGCGAACCGTCTCCTTCGACTGGCAGATTCAGGACGCACCCATGGACCGTCACATGACCTGCCAGGTCAACCCGATCACGGATGCGGACGGTCACGTGATTCAATTGCTGGGGACGGTCATGGACCGTTCCGCGGAACGCCGGGCGGAGCGCAATATGATGCACAACGCCCTGCATGATCCGCTCACCGGGCTTCCGAACCGCGTCTTGTTCCTCGATGAAGTCGAGGGCTCGATCGAACGGCTCGAAAAAACCACGGACCAGCATATCGGCGTTCTCCTGCTCAATGTGGACAGGTTCAAACTGATCAACGAGAGCTTCGGTCATGTTGCCGGGGACGAATTCCTCGTCACCCTGGCGTCCCGCCTCAACGGCTGCATGCGCCAGAACGACGTGTTAGCGCGGCTGAGCGGCGATGAGTTCGCAATTCTGGTTCACGGAATCACCGAATCCAGCCAAATCGTCGCACTCGCCGACCGCATTCATGTGGAAATGCGCGAACCCTACCGTATCGGGTCGAACGAGATCCATTCGTCCGTGACCATCGGCATCGCCAGCACGTTGACCGGCACCATATCCGCCGAGGATCTGGTCCGCGACGCCGACTTTGCGATGCACAGCGCCAAGGCCAAGGGCAAGGCCCAAACGCAGATCTATCACCGCGAATCGCATCATCGCGCACAGTCGCTGTTTCAGCTCGAGACCGAGCTCCGCAAGGCGCTGTCAAACGAAGAGCTGGAACTGTACTATCAGCCGATCGTGGACCTGAGAAATGGGCGCGTTACCGGGGTCGAAGCGTTGTGCCGCTGGAATCACCCGGATCGCGGCTGGGTGTCGCCCGGCGAGTTCATACCGCTGGCCGAAGAGACCGGACTGATCGTCCCGCTGGGCCGCTGGGCGTTGAAGGAGTCATGCCTGCAGCTGAGCAAGTGGACCGAGACGTATCCGGATGCCAAAGACGTGGTGATGAGCGTCAACGTCTCCGGAATTCAGTTCGCTCAGGACGACATTGTCGGCGAGGTGGAACGCGCGCTCACCTATACCAAGGTCGATCCCTCGCGGCTACGCGTGGAGCTGACGGAAAGCGCGTTAATCGAGAATCCCGACGCCGCGCGGGACATCCTGACCCGCCTTCGCGAGATCGGCGTGGAAATCGCCATGGACGATTTCGGAACGGGCTACTCGTCGCTCAACTACCTTCACACGTTTCCCATCGATATTCTCAAGATCGATCGCAGCTTCATTGCCGAAATCAACGGTAATCCGGAAGTTGCCAAGATCGTCAAGACCATTCTGATGCTTGCCGAAGCATTCGACCTGCGCTGTGTTGCCGAGGGCATCGAAACCGAAGACCAGGCAAAATCGATGGCCGGGCTCGGGTGTCACTTCGGGCAAGGATTCTTCTATGCCCGCGCGCTCCCTCCCGAGCAGTCCGACGGGCTGTTCGTCGACTTCGCGCCAGACGGCACAAAAGAATAATTTTCTCCAGGATTGCGGCCCCCGGGACCCTTGACCGGCCCAGGGGCACCGCACATATTGTTTTCAGGCTGAGCGGAGGAAGTCATGGCCGACGAC
>JAKSBY010000340.1 GCA_022360855.1 Sphingomonadales bacterium
AACTGCTGGAAAAAGGCGGTGTCGATCTCGTCCTTGTACTGACGCCCGCCGCCTCTCATCGCGCGGTTGTCGAGGCCGTGGCGTCCGCCGGCATCCACGTGTTTTGCGAAAAACCGCTGGCGCTGTCCGTGGCCGACGGCGAAGCGATGCTGTCGGCCTGCGAGGATGCGTCGGTCAAGTTCTTCTACGGGTCGAGCTATCGTTACCTTCCCGCCGTTGCGAAAGCCAAGGAGGTGATTCAACGGGGAGGCATCGGTGATGTGATGCTGATGAGCGAGCGGGTGGTCGGTGGCACCGGGCTCGACGACTACAGGGAGTTGCCGCCGGCCCACTATCCCCCAGGTGGGCCGGGCGGGCCTGGTATGGGGCTGGTGGATCATGGAGTCCATCTGATCGATATCTTCTCGTGGTTCGCCGAATCCGGAATCACGTCGGTCACCGGACGGGGCCAGATCTCGGGCCGGCCCGCGCGAGCCGAATACATGGCGATGGAATTCGCCAGTGGCGCCGTTGGGAGCCTTGTATACAACGCGGCGACATTCAGCTCGGCGCTTCCGAATGAAGGCATGTTCAGCGGTGGTCAGGGGTGGTTGCCGGATGGCTCCCTGAGCGAGCCGGGTCACTGGGAAAATGAGCCGGGCTCGATTTCGGTTCATGGCACAAACGGGGCGCTGCGCATCTTTCATTACGCAAACAAATTGTTTTTGCGAACGGCCGAGGGACTCCGTGAGATTGCGCTTTCCGGCCGCCCGGCTTTCGGGCATTTCGCCACCCAGTTGGAAGCCTGCGCCGGGGCCATCCTACGGGATGAAGAACCCGCGGTCGGCGGCCATGAGGCCATGCGGGCGCTGCGGGCATTGCACCATGTGTATCACCTTACAGACGCCAAGCCTTAGTCGAGCGGCAGCTTCTCGAATCGCAGGTTCCGAATGGGCTCCGAGTGCAGGACGAAGCCCGAGATTTCGCCCGCTGGGTTGCGTGCGAATTCCAGCGTGCCGTAGCCCCATCTGAGTGCATCGGCCGCGGATGCTGCAAGCTCCTCGGTATGGTATCGGCCGACCTGCAGGGTGAGTGTGCCGTCTGTTGCGCGCAGCGTGTAATAGGCGTCCAGTTCCGGGCTGTAATACCGGCCTGCATAGGCCCGGCGCCGGTCGTCGGTGAGGGCGATGGCGGGCGGCTCCGCCTCGGCGTCCTCGTCCTCGGGGGAGGGGGCGGTGTCCACGGGCTTGGTGAACTGGTCCTCGAGATAGATCAGGGCGATGTCCCGGACCACCTCATACAGGGGGAACGGCCCCTGGTTGGCCAGCATGACGATGGAGAAGCGCTGGTCGGGAAAGCGCATGTAGTAGGAGCGGAAGCCGACGAAGGCGCCGCCATGGCTGATCAGGCGCAGGCCGCCGAAGCGCTCGATATTGAGGCCGAAGCCATAGCCGGCGCTGTCGCCGTTATTGAGCCGGCCCGGCGTCTCCACCATCTCGATCAGGCTCTGGCGGCCCTTGCCGAGCTTGTTGTCGTAGAAATTCTGGTCCCATTTGAAGAAGTCTTCGATGGTCGTGAAGATGGAGCCGGTGCCGATCTGCCCGAGCCGGGTCATGTTGATGCGAAAGCCGCCGTCTTCGGTGGGCGAATAGCCGGAGGCCCGGTTCTTCACGATCACGTCCACATCGTCGTGGAAATGGGTGTGCGACATGCCGAGCGGCTCGAACATGTATTTCCTGGCGAATTCGGCGGTTCTCATGCCGCTGGCCCGGCCGATGATCTCCGCAAGCAGGAAGTAGTTCGAGTTGGAATAGGAGTATCTCTCGCCCGGCGTGAAGTTGAGTGACTTTTGCCGGGCGATCATCGCCACCGCCTCTTCGTCGGTATAGTAGGGTGAGGGGTGCAGGGGGCTGTCGATGCCGGCCAGCAGGGTGAGATGCTCATAATTGCGCAGGCCGCTGGTGTGATGCAGCATATGCCGGACGGTCACGGGCGCCTCATAGGCGGGCAGTTCCGGCAGATAGGTGCGAATGTCATCGTCGAGTGCGAGCTTGCCCTGCTCGATCAGGATGGCGACGGCCATGGCCGTGAAATGCTTGGAGGTGGAGCCGATGCGGAACACGGTCTGCGGCGTGTTTGGGATGTCGTACTCCAGATTGGCCATGCCGTAGCCGCGGGCATAGATGATCCGCCCGTCCTTTATGATGCCGATGGCGGCTCCGGGCGAGCCGGGGCGATCCCATTTGGCGAACAGCTTGTCCACCGCGGCGGTCTCTGCGGTCTGCGTATAGGCGCCACCTGCATGAGCCGCCGGCGCGGCCAAGCCCAGAGAAAGCAGGCCGATGGCGAAGCTGTGCAGGATCCTGACGGGAAGGGTCTTCATGCTTAGGCGCTCCTTCATAAGGCGACTTCGCCGTACCAGCCATTCTGCCGGATCCGGGTGTCATAGCGTTTCGAAAGACGGCGCATGAGGGCGATGATCTCCCGTCCCCGGGCGTCGTCGGCGAGCTTCGGGCAGCCCGTGCGCGGTCCGGTCATCTCCAGGGTGCAGGGGATCAGCTCGATCCTGGCGATCTTCCTGTCGCGCACGGTCAGCCGTGGCACGACCGTCTGGAACTCTTCCGGGATGTCCTGCTGCTGGTCGCGGGTCCAGATCACCGGCGGGATCTCCGGTGTCTTGTACTGATAAATGAAGTTGCCGAGGCTGTAGAAGATCGGCTTGCCTTTATAGATCTCGATGCCGCGCAGCACATGTGGGCCATTGCCGACGATCATGTCCGCGCCCGCGTCGATGGCGCGGTAGACCATGGGATGCTGGTGTGCCGGCACTTGATCCGGGATCGGATAGGCGCGGGAGTGGGAGACCCAGTGCAGATGGTAGTGGACGATCACGATGTCGGTGCGGGCCTTGGCCGTGCGGATGGCGTCCTCCATGGCCTTCACGTCGCTTTCCAGCGGCGCGACCGCGGCCTCGGCGCTGCCGTGCTCGCCTTCGATGAGCACCGACGGGGCGTTGATCGTGGCGATGGCCGGTCCTTCGTCGCCGGTTTCGGCGTGCTCTGACGAGTAATAGGAGAGCAGCGACAACTTGGTCCGGCCGAACTCCATTTCGGCGTGGCGCTGGGCGTCTTGCGCGCTGCGTCCGCCGCCGGCCTGGGCGATGCCGCTGCGGCTCAGGATGTCGAGGGTTTCCTCCAGCCCCTCCGGGCCGTAGTCGAAGGCATGGTTGTTGCCGAGGCTGACCAGGTTGATGCCGAGCCTGGCGATCTCCCAGCCGAACTCACGGCCCTTGCGGTAGTTGTAGAGGCCCCGTTGCAGGTCCGGGCGCTCGTTGAGCGACATTTCCAGGTTGCCGTAGGCGATCTCGGCTTCCTGCAGGATGCGGTAGAGATTGCGGTAGTCCGGCTCGGGGAAGTGGGTCAGCTCACGGTTCCAGATCATGTCGCCGACGGCGGTGACGATGATGTCGTCGGGCTCGTCCCGGCCCAGGAGCGCATCGACCCGGCTGTCCCAGTCCACCGGCGCCGCGTCGCGCGGCTGGGCCATGCCGGTCTTTGCCAAGACATGCGCGGCGGCCAAGCCGAGGGCGGAGCGTTCGACACCCTTGAGAAACTTCCGTCGCGACAGCATCCTAAGACCTGGGCTTGAGCAGAACCTTCCCGGCCAGTGTGCCGTTGAAGGCGCCGTCGGCAACGCTGACCTTGCCGTTGACGATAACGTAGGCGACCCCGGTGGCGTATTGCCGGGCGTTGTCGTAGGTGGCGTTGTCGCGCACCTTCTCCGGGTCGAACACGGCGATGTCGGCCTTGTAGCCTTCCAGGAGCAGGCCCCGGTCCTTCATGTCCAGGAGCTGGGCGGGCAGCGAGGTCATCTTCCGCACGGTGTCTTCCAGCGTCAGCAGCTTCTCCTCGCGCACGAACTTGCGCAGCGCGATGGCCTGGCTGGCGAAGGAACGGGGGTGAGCGCGCGTTGGCGGCTCGCCGGGCCCGGTAGCCGGGGCCGTGATGCCGTCGCTGCTGATCATCACCCAGTCCTGGACCATGGCGTGGCGCATGTCGTCGGGCGACTGCGAGGCCGCGGCAAACAGCATGTCCGGCTCGCTGAGGATCAAATCGGCGACGATATCGAAGCCGTCCCGGCCCTCTTCCTCCACGAGCTCGGCGATATTCTTCTCCAGCAGATGGGCATTGGCGACCGCGACCTTGATCCTGAAGTCCTGCCAGCCCCAGCGGGCCACGGCGCTCGGATTGTCGAGCCGCTGTTCGTAGGTGGAGTGCCGCAGCCGCTCGCGCGCGGCCGGGTCGCGGAGCGCCGCCTGGAGCGCGGCGACGAACCGGGCCCTGGCCTCGGTCTGGTCGGCGACGGCCATGTCGCTTTCCTCAACCCCGCGGCTGAGTTCGTAGAGCGTCTCCATGTCCCGGGGCACGTCGATCAGTGCCGTAATGAAGTCGATCGGCGCGCCTTGCAGAAACGGATACTGATCCGCGACGATCTGGATGCCGTCGGCGCGCGCCTCGTTGATCAGCGCCACCGCGTCACGCATCAGGCCCCAGTTGTTCCGCCCGGTCGCCTTCAAATGGGTGACGCTGACGCGGACGCCGGCGCCTTGCCCGATGTCGATGGATTCCTGGATCGCCGCGGCGATTTCGGACGCCTCGTCGCGCATGTGGGAGATGTAGAAGCCCCCGAAATCGGCGATGGGCCTGGTGACCTCGATCATCTCCTCGGTGGTGACGTGGATGTTGAAGCCGGCATATTCGAGCTGGGCGCTGAGCCCCCAGGCGCCTTCCTCCATGGCCTGGCGGACGAGCGCCTGCATGCGCGCCAGCTCCTCGGCCGTGGGCGGCCGGAGCTGATCCTCACCCATCACCTCGTGGCGGATAACGTGGTGGCCGGCCAGCATGGCGGCGTTGGTGCCGATGCCGTGGGCCTCCCACCGCTGCTTTGTCTCGGCGATCTTGTAGCTGCCATAGCCGTCGGCGCCGGGCCTGACCGTGGTCACGCCCTGAAGGAGGTAGTTCAGATTGGCGCTCAGCTCCGGATCGCCCAGGCCCTCGTCGACATGGGTATGCATGTCGATGAAGCCCGGTGAGACCACCAGCCCTTCGGCGTCGATGACCGTCGCCGCGGTGCGGCCATCGAGGTCGCCGATCTCCATAATAGTATCGCCGACGATGCCGATATCCGCGTAGATCCAGGGATTGCCGGTGCCGTCGACGACCCGTCCGTTTTTGATCAGGATATCGAAGCCCTGGCGCGCGTCCGTGTTGTCGTCGGCGCACCCGGCAACGAAAAATGCCACCAGAATGGCACTGGCGAGGCGTTGGAGCATTGGTCGGCGCATGGTTTCCTCCCCGAAGGCCGCAGTCTTGTTTGGTTAAATCATCGTCGCAATCCGGAACATTTAAAAAACTCAATGTTTATCTTTAAAGATAAATATTTATGCATGTCAGCCCCAGGCCCTTAAATCCCAGACGTGGGGGGAGATGAAAAATTTTATAAGCGTCCGCCTCGATTTTCGGGTGGCCGCCTCAAGGGAGTTGAAGCGATGAAATCACGGGGGAGAGCTCGTTCCGCCCGCGCCGCCCTAATGGGCAGCGCCGCATTTGTTCTGGGCTTTGCAAACCTGGCCGCGGCGGACGATCAGGACGATCAGATCGCGGACGATGACGAAACCACGGAACAAATCGTCATAACCGGCTCGCGCATTCCGACCGGTAATCTTACCAGCACGGTTCCCGTAACCACGATCGACGACACTTATATCGATCTGTCGGGGCAGACGGTTCTCACCGATATCCTGCAGGAGGTCCCGGCCCTGGTGGGGTCCAGGTCGGGCAGTTTCGAGGGCGATGCGGCGATCTTGTCGGGCGGGCTGGATACGATCGGCACCGCCGCGCTCAATCTGCGGAATCTCGGCACGGCGCGCACCCTGGTTCTGGTCAACGGCCGCCGCCATATCGCCAGCGAGGCGGGCACGGCCATCGTCGATGTCAACACCATCCCCACCGCGCTCCTGGAGCGGGTCGATGTGCTCACCGGTGGCGCGTCGGCCATCTATGGCGCCGACGGCGTCAGCGGCGTGGTGAATTTCATCCTCAAGGACGATTTCCAGGGCATCGACGCCGAGTTCAGCACCAACCTGCCGGACGAGAGCGGCGGCGCCAGCTATCTCGCCGCTCTTACGGCGGGCAGCAACTTCTCAAATGGCCGCGGCAATATCGCCGTCAACTTCGAATATTTCCATCAGGACGATGTACGCGCCTCGCAACGCAACGTCTTCGAAGATACCATCGAGTCGGTCAGCCTCAATCCCGACGACTTTGCCGAGGGTGTCGACGACCCCAGCATCCCCGACCGCATCCTCGTGGCGCGGCAGGGCATCCCCTTCACGGCCATCGAGGGCGTCGTCTTTTCCGGCGAATTCGATTTCTCCTTCATTCCCAATTTCCTGGGCGACGGCAAGGCCTTCGACCCCGGAATCATTCTGGACGACGGGCAAACCATCGGCGGCGACGGTCTTTACGACCTGTTCCCGGTGGATATGCGGCTGATCGGCAAGCAGGATCGCTACACCTTCAACATGCTGAGCCACTACGACATCACGGAGAACGCGCGGGCGTTTCTGGAATTCAAATATGTGCGCTCGGAGATCGTCACCGACTTCAATCCGCTGGCCATCGACGATTTCATACCCATCTATTTCGACAATCCGTTCATTCCCGATGGAATCACGCCCGAGCCGGTGTTTTTCGACGAAGACACCGGTGAGCCCATCAACCTGATCTTCATGGGCCGCGATGATTTCGACCTCGGATTCAACGAGATCGGCGGCGTCGACAACTTCGACAACCGGGATCTGTTTCGCTTGGTCGCGGGCGTCAAAGGCGACGTTACCGACAATGTCAATTACGAATTGTCCTATGTGTTCGGGCGGGTCAACGCGGACCTCAAGTCCACCCAGCGGCTTGAAGACCGCTTTGCCGCGGCCGTCGACGCGGTCGTCGACCCGGATACCGGCGAGATCGTCTGCCGCTCCAATCTGGACCCGAGCGCCGCGCCGCCAAGCCTCTTGAACTTCCCGGGGCTGCCGGGGTTTCTTTTCCTCGATCCCAATACCGGAACGCCCAAGTTCAACTTCTTTTCGCGGTTCGACGCTCGCAATTTTGGAACGGATCGAGGCTCCTTCGAGCCCGGCCCGAACAGCGGCTGTGCCCCGCTCAACCTGTTCGGCTATAATCAGGCCTCGGAAGAGGCGCGGCGGTTCGTCACCGCGCCCGTCGTCTCGAAGACGGAGCTCACCCAGCACGTGGTCTCCGCCGTCGTGTCCGGCGATACGACGGGCCTGGTGGAGTTGCCCAACGGGCGTCCGCTCGGTTTCGCGCTCGGCTTCGAGTATCGCGAGGAGCGGAGCCAGTTTACGCCGGATCCCCTGTTCTTCCAGAACGCCGCAACTTTCGATCCGCCGTTGCCTGCGACGGTCGGGCAGTTTACCGTGGTCGAGACCTTCGCCGAGATCCTGATCCCGATCGTTCAGGACAAGGAGTTCTTCCAGGACGTCTCGCTCGGCGGTGCCTTCCGTTTCTCCGATTACTCCACGGTCGGGTCGACGGTGACCTGGCGCGGCAACGGCAACTGGACCGTCTCGGACGACCTCACCTTCCGCGGTTCCTACTCCCGCGCCATCCGCGCGCCCAATATCAACGAGCTGTTTGCGCCGGAGACCCTGGACTTCTTCGAGCCCGACGATCCCTGCCTGCCGGCAAGCCGCAATCTCGGCACGGAATTCAGGCTGGAGAATTGCCGGCAGGATCTCGCCGCCGTCGGTATTGCGCTCGAGGACTATACGCAGGCGGCCACCGGCCCTTTCCAGGCGCCGACGCGGGGCAACCCGAATCTGCGGGAGGAGACCTCGGATTCCATCACCGCCGGCGCGGTCATCACGCCAGGCTTCATGCCGGGCTTTTCGCTGATCATCGATTATTGGAAGATCGATATCGAAGACGGCATCCTGCAGCCGGCCATGCAGGACCTGATCGAGCAATGCTACGACCTCCCGACGCTCGACAATGAGTTCTGCGACCCGATCAACCGCTCCTCGGGCACCGGAAACATCGTTTCCAGCGCGGTGCAGGACGTGAACATCGCCTTTTTCAAGAGTTCCGGCATCGATCTGGAGGTCTTGTACAACATCGACCTCTCCGACGCATTCGACTCGGCTTCGGATTTGGGCAACCTGCGGGCGCGCGTCGTCGGAAGCCGGCTTCTCAGCCTGGATCTGGTGACCTCGGTCGGTGCCGTGGCCGACGACGAGGTGGGTGAGCAGAACACCCTGCTGGGGGAAGATTCGCCCAAATACACCGCGAATTTCGATCTCACCTGGTTCTGGCGGGATTTCACCTTCAACTACCAGTACCGCTATCAGTCGGGCCTGTTCCGGGTCGAGCAGTTTGACTTCGAGCAGGAGCCCGATGTTCAGGATCCCGTCAAGACGCGGGCGATCCACAATCATGACGTCTCCATGAGCTACCGGGCAACCGACAACATCGAAATCTACGCCGGCGTCAACAACCTGGCGAAGCAGGCGCGCGACATCGGCCTTCTGCGCCGGGATCGCGTGTTCTTCCTCGGTGTCCGCTTCAAGTCGGACAGGCTTGGGAATCTGGGCGGCCTGTTCTAAGCCAATACGATCCTCTCACGCTGCCCCGGGACGGGAACGACACCCGTCCCGGGGTTTTCCTTGCCCTGCGTCGGTCGTGTGTCAGCCGTCGATCTTGATAACGATCTTGCCCCGCCGGCCCTTGGCTGCGACCTGATACTCGAAGGCCTCGCGGAACCGGTCGAGGGGAAAGACCTTGTCGATCAGGGGCTTGATCAGACCCGCATCAAGGGCGTCGTAAACGAATTTGATGCCGCGCTCCCGAAGCATCGGCTTGTCGACGAAGTTGTAGACCGAGTGCGGCCGGATCACGGCGTTTTTGCGGATCGCCTCGGCGATGGGCACCACCGTCGGCTCCCGGCTCATGTCACCGTAGAGGAAAACGATGGCGTCCTGCCCGAAGGCGTCGGCATAGTGTGCGGTGAGCTTTCCGCCGACCGGATCGTAGACCACGCGCACGCCTTTCCCGTCCGTGATTTCGAGAATGCGTGCCGAAACGTCCTCCTCTTCCGTCGCGATCACCTCATGGGCGCCGGTCTCCCGGATAAAGCCGGCATTCGCGGAGGTCCGCGTGGTGCCGATCACCTTGGCGCCGGCCAGGCCGGCGAGCTGCGTGGCGCCCATGCCGGCGCTGCTGCTGGCCGCGGTGACGAGAATGAAGTCGTTCTCCGTAATTTCGGCGACCTCGAAAAAGGCGTAGTAGGCGGTGAGGTACTGCACCCAGATGGACGTGCCCTCCACGGCCGAGAGGCGCTCGGGGTAAGCCGCCAGATAGTCCTCGGGAAACAGGCAGTATTCGGCGTCGACCGGATAGCCCTCGTTGCGGAACGTGACCGTGCTGACCCGGTCGCCGGGCCTGAACCGGGTCACCTCCGGGCCCACGGCATCGACGATGCCCGCGGCCTCGTCGCCGAAGCAGGACGGCAGCTCCAGGCTGAAGACGTAATCGTCCTCCATGAGGCCGAGATCGCCGTAGTTGAGGGCGAAAGCCTCGACCCGGAGGCGGACCTCGCGGCCCGCGGGCTCGGGCATCGGCACCTCGTCCATTTGGATGCCCTCGATGCCGGTGAAGCCATGGATGCGCAGCGCCCTAGGCATCGGGCGTCTCCCGGCCCGCGGGGAGGTCGAAGCCGACGATCGTCTTGCCCTCGGGTACGGGGTAGGCGACCTTGCTGTGCGACAGCCCGGTCTCGATCAGCGCGACCAGGATGTTGAGCGCGAGCAGGTTGGGGTTGATGACCGGCGCGGCCAGGCCCGCGGATTTCAGGTTGCTTTGAAGCGCGTCGGTCAGCGGCGAGAACCGTGTGCAGCCGAGGACCAGCACATCGGCGCCGTCCTCGCGGATGGCCTGTTCCGCCGCTTCCGTCAGGAGCGCTGTGGTGCGCGCCGGGTCGGTATCGATCTCAAGCACCGGTATATCGATCGACCGGCAGGAGGCGAAGCTTTCGGCAAGCCCATAGCGCCGCACTTCCTCTTCGAACAGGCGACCGACGATATCGAGCTCCACCAGGATGCTGAACCGGCGGCCGAGCAGGGTGGCGGTCTGCATGGAGAGCCGGCCGGGCCCAATGACGGGGATGGACACGCATTCCCGCACCACGTCCACGCCCGGGTCGGCCATGCAGTCGACGATCAGCCCATCGATGCCTTCGCGTTCCGCCTCCACGGCCTTGACCACCAGATCG
>JAKSBY010000118.1 GCA_022360855.1 Sphingomonadales bacterium
AAGCATCATCCCGATCGTCAACAGCGCAACCACGACGATACCGATGATGATCAGCAGTTCGACTACGTTCATACTCATATAAACCCCTCCCTGTTACCCAACAAATAGCTACACGACGTCCTGCAGGGCCTCGTTCGAGCTGAGAATGCCCTTGAAGACTGCGCCGTGCTGCTCGGTGAGCAACACCGCCGTCCCCTGTGGAAATTCCGCGGACTCCGTGTCCGGTTCCACCATGACGTAGTGCGTATGACCGTGTTCGTCGGTGAGTTTTGCCTCGGCCGGAGAGCCCAGGCTTGCCGCACCCAAGGTAATGACAGCGATTCGGCCGATGAACGACGCTTCCGACACGGCGTCGGTCTCGTCGTTTGGCATGACGTATGCCAATGCGGCGCCCAGAACCCGGACAACCGGCAGCGCCAGGAACGTCGCGGGTACAACCGCGATCCAGCCCGGCAGATACCCCCCGAAGACGCCGTGTACCGCCGATTGCAGAACCAGACCGATCAAACCGAACGCGGTCAGGAAAATGATCATAAGGATCAGCATCGGTACGCGCCCTACGCGCAGCCACCCGAGGAAACGGGTGAAAGCCGAGGGAGACGCGTCCACGGCGCCGACGTCGAGACCGACATCGACTTCCAGGTCGGGAAGCATCGAATCCAGAAAATCGGAAAGACCCGCCCCGACGAACGAGGCAACACCCTCCATCACCGCGATCACCAACATCAGCCCGAGGGCCACGGTGAACGCGTAGTTCTGGGTTGCTGTCAGCAGGTCAAACATGGTTACCCCTGCTCCGCTTTGATGCGCGCAAGGCGTTCCTGAATCGCATTCTTGCGCGTCAGTTCATCGAGTTCGGCCATCTGCGCCGCGCTCACCCGATCGGCGGGCCCCGTCATTCCCGGCATGCCGCTGGCCCGGTTGACGACGCGGTCGAACGCCGAGCTCGCCTTGTCGACCTTCGATTCGACGTCGCTGCCCTTGGCCTCGCCGCGGCTCTCTCCCGGACTCGTCTTTGCACTCGACCGGAAACGCACGAGCTCTTCTTCCATCTCGCGGCGCTTCGCCTTCAGGGCCTTGATGTAACCCTCCAGCTCACCGGCCTGCTCGGCAGAATCGGTGATTGCCGCTTCGAGAACGGGCACCTGCGCCTCGA
>JAKSBY010000635.1 GCA_022360855.1 Sphingomonadales bacterium
CCCGTCACTCTGCGGCTTTTGCTTTCGCATCAGAGCGGCTTGCCCACCAATCCGGTCAATCGGCGCAACGTCACGGTCCCGGGACTGCCTGAGAATTTCGATCCGACGATCGCCGCGCCCTACACCAAGGCCGACCTGCTCGAGGGGCTTGCGGCGACGCCAAGCAGGTACGACGTCGGCGAACGGTATCACTACTCGAACTTTGGCATGCACGTGGCCGGATACGTGCTGGCGCAAGCCGCCGGCGCGGAGAACTTCGCGCAGGTGCTCGACCGTCATGTCCTGCAGCCCCTCGATATGGGCGATACGTTCGTTCGAACCTCGCCCGCACGAGACGCGCAGATGGCCACGCCTTATGCTTATACGGACGACGAATACTACAAGGTGTTTCCGATCGGCACGCGGGCGTATTTCGAAGTACCGGCGTGGACATTCGGCGACATTACCGGCGGTGTCGGCCTTTCCTCCACCGCGGTCGATCTGTCCAAATACATCATGGAACTGATGAATGCGGATGCCGCTTCCTCGCCTTTCAGGCGGGAGATGGTGGATCTGATGCTTCGGACCAACGCCGAATTCGTCATGAAAGACGAGCTGGTCTACGAAATCGGACTCGCCTGGCGAAAAATGGCGTTCGGCCGTTACGGCGCCGTCTACAGCCACGGTGGGCATAACGACGGTCATCACGGATTCGTCCTGTTTTCCCGGGACCGCAAGCTGGCGGTCATCGAGCTCACCAATGGCGCGCACACCGCCAATCGGTCCCTGGCCACCGAAATAATGCTGAAACTCATGCAGTCGAGCGGCGGGGAAGGGTGACATGGCGGAGGAAGGGCCGGATGTGTTCGAATTGCAACGACGTTTGCGGAAAGACGAAGCCGAATGTCTCTGATTGCGCCTGACCAGCACACTCTTGTTTTTGCCGGCGTAGCGGTGCTCGCCTGGATCGGTTTTGCCGCGGAGCAGACCCGGTGGGGGCGCATGCTCACGGGCGTCGTCTGGACCGGCGGCCTGGCAATCCTGCTGTCCAATCTTAACGTCATTCCGAAGGACGCGGCGGCCTACGATTTCGTCAAGCGTTACCTGGTGCCGTTGGCGATTCCCTTGTTTCTGATGCGCGTCAATCTCGGCAGAATATTCCAGGAAACGGGAAAAACGCTGGTGGCGTTCGTCGTCGGGGCTGTAACAACGGTCATCGGGGTCGTTCTTGCCGGCCGGCTTTTGGAACTGGGAATTCTGGAGAGCGAGCTTTCGGGAATATTCGCGGCGACCTATATCGGCGGGACACTGAATTTCGCCGCGTCCTCGGAGGCTCTGGCGTTTCCAGACAGCGTCTTGCTCTCGGCGTCCCTCGCGGCGGACTCGCTTGTCGGCAAAAGCTACCTTCTGATCCTGGCCGCATTGCCGGCCATACCGTTTATCGCGCGGTTCTTTGGCGATGATGCCGATGCGCAAGGCCAAGGCGATGCGCAGACTGACGATATTGTTCCGGAGCGGCCGTCATTGTTCTCGCTGGCGACCGCATTGACGGTGAGCGCGGTCATCGTCGCCGTCGGCTATTGGCTCGCCGACATTTTGAACATGTCGTCTTACGGCATTCTTTTCATTTCGGCACTTGCGCTGGCGCCGGGGCTGCTGGCGCCGGGAATCGCCCGTCGCGCGGACGGCGCCCACGCGCTCGGCATGGTCTGCGCCTATCTGTTTTTTGCCGCGGTGGGCGCAGGCGCCAATGTATCGACTTTGTTCGATGTCGCCGCATCGGTGATGATCTTCGCCATATTGATCGTCGTCGTACACGCGGCGCTGTTGTTCCCAATCGCCAGGATGATGGGCCTTAGTCTCGCGGAGACGATCACCGCATCGAATGCCTGTATCTTGGGGCCCACGACCGCGGCGGCGTTGGCCGCGGCCCGGGGCTGGAACGACCTCGTAACGCCCGGTCTGCTTGCCGGGCTGTTTGGCTACGCGATCGGAACCTTTATCGGCGTGTCGCTGGCCGGGCTTGTTTGAACAAGGAACGCTGCGGAAGGCGGGTTAACGCGATCAAACCGTTTTATCGAAAACAAGAGGCCAACGCCGTTCTTGCGGATCTCAGGGGAGATGCGTCGCTGGACGATATCTATCGGGCCTATTTCAGGCCGCTGAGCGCCGCCATCGCCAAGGCCTTCGGTCAGGGCCCCCCGGAGCCGGAAGAAGTGGTCCACACGGCGTTCCTGAAATTCATCGGGCTGAAAGACCGCGGCAAGGTCAAGAATGCGCGGGCGTTTCTCTACACCACGGCCCGCAACATTGTTATCGACGATAAGCGCCGCATAAGGCGCAACGATTCCTACGTTGCGGCGCAGCTCGCCTACGATTCCGAATTCGAGCTGGAAGAAATTACGCCGGAACGCGTCTTAAGGGAGAAGGAACGATTTGCCGTGGTGGCCGCTGCCATGAAGAAGCTGCCGCGCAAGCAACAGGTCGTGCTGACGATGAACCGGCTGCAGGGCAAAAGCTATTCGGAGATCATTCGCGAAACCGGATGGTCTCTTGGCGATATCAGCCGAAACCTGAACGCCGGCAAGCAAACCCTGATGGATGCGCTTGAGGCCGCGGAGAGCATTGGCCCGCGGCCGCGCGATGGGGGATGAATGAGCGAGTCGACGACGTCAAAATCGGACGTGGACAAGGGGCGGCAAGCACGGCTGAGGCGTGATGCCCGCGAATGGCACACGGTAATGAATTCCGGCGCTGTCGATCCGGCAACGCGCCGGTCGTTCGAGGCGTGGCTGCATGCGAGCAAAGAACACAAGCAAGCCTATTTCGCCCTTGAGCAAATGTGGAGGGACTTGGATTTTGTCGCGCTGGAGGCGGGTGTTGGCGTTCCCGCCGCTGCGCCACCCCCGCGGCCTTGGCGGCGGCGAGTGGCGTTTGCGAGACCCGCGTTTGTTGCCGCCAGCTTCGCCCTCCTTGTCGTGGCAGGCCTTACGATCCATGCGATCAGTACGGGCATCCTTTCCGGGCGCGCCCAGCCGGCGTTCGAAACACAGAGGGCCGAGATTCGCGAAATCGAGCTCGAGGACAGCTCCGTCGTTACGCTCGGTGCGAAGTCCCAGCTCGCGGCAGTCTTTACCGAAGACAGCCGAAAGGTCGTTCTGTTTGAAGGCGAAGCGTTTTTCGACGTGGCGAAGGATCCGCTTCGGCCGTTTTTCGTAGCGGCCGACGATACGCTGATCCGCGTTGTCGGCACGAAGTTCTCGGTAAAACGAACGCCGGACGACGTTCATGTCGCTGTCCTCGAAGGCGTTGTCGATGTGATGAAGACCGACGATCTGGCCGACACCCCCGATGCGCGGCTTTCGCCGATCGAGACGAAGCGGCTGACGGCCGGCCAGAAGATTGTTGCCGCCGCCGCTTCGCCGACGCTCCCCGACGCCGACACGGTCCAGCAAACGACGCCGGGCGCGTGGCGGACGGGCCGGCTCGCTTATGAGAATGCGAGCCTTGCGGAAATCATTGCCGATATTGACCGATACCACGACCGGCCAATCCGGATTGTCGGCGATGCGCTCGGCGGCGTTCGGTTCACGACCGGTTTTCAAGTGAGGGAAATAGACACTTGGCTCGCGGCGCTTGAAGAAACCCAGCCGATCGACGTTATCGATCGCGGCCAAGGCGAGATTCTCGTACGCCCAAGGCGTTGACCAGCGTCCTCCCGCGCGGTCACTTCCCTGAGTTTTTTTGGAAAGAAACTCTGCGCCAGACGTCTTGGGGTTGAAGTCAGAAAAAGCCGGTTCACGGTGGCCGCGAGCCCGATGTGACGGCTAACAACTGACACGCTGGGAGGGTAATAATGACTGCATCCAAGATACATTTGAGAACCCGGGCGCTGGCCGCCGCTTCCATGATCGCGCTGTCGATTGCCACGGGCGCCGCCCATGGGCAGGGCGGGGAAACCCATTTTGAAATCGAGGCACAGCCGCTCGACAAGGCACTGCTTGAATTCAACAAGCAGTCGGGGGCGATGGTTATGGCGCCGCAGGATCTCATCCAGGGCAAAACGGCGCCGGCTATCAACGGCCAAATGCCGCCCGACGAAGCATTGGCGCGGCTGCTCCGCGATTCCGGATTGAAATCGAGACCGACCTCCAACGGTGTTTACACCGTAACGCTGGCGGCTGCCGCGGCCGGTGACGACAGGCCTGTTCCTTTTCGCGTCGCGCAGGCGGAGCAGGCCACTCAAAATGACGGCTCGGTCTTTGTGGATGATGTGAACGAGGGCGCTGAAGTCGAACAGATGATCGTCACGTCGCAGCGTCGTCCGCAGTTGTTGCAGAAGGTGCCGATCAGCGTGACCGCCTTCAATGCGGACGCCATCAGGGCCAATCAGATCGAGAGCTTGCAGGACTACTTCAAGCTGACGCCAAATGTGAGTTTCTCGAACAACGGCAATCGCGGCCGCAATCAGCTCGCCGTTCGCGGCGTCGGTAATATCGGCGGCCGGGCCAACTCCTTCGGCGTCTATGTCGATGGCTTCAACATCGCGCCGACGTCTTCAATTCGAACCTTCGATCCCAATCTCGTCAGCGTCGAGCGGATCGAAATCCTGCGGGGGCCGCAGGGAACGTTCTTCGGGCGCAACGCAACCGCCGGCGCCTTCAATATCGTGTCGAAAAAGCCGGGATCGGAGTTCTTCGCGGAGGCCGAAGCCGAATATGGCAGCTTTGACAGCGTCCTGGCGAGAGGGGCGGTCAACGTGCCGGTCGCAGAAGACCTGCTCGCGGTTCGCGTGAGCGGTTACTACGAGCATACCGACGGCTTCATCGACAATATCGGCCCCGCCGGGCGCGGCTCGGATTTCGACGCCTATGGCGTACGAGGCACCGTACGGTTCACGCCCAACGACCGGCTGACGGTCGATATCTCCATCCGCCACAACGACTATGATCATGGCACAAACGCCTATGTGGTGCGCGATCCCGTCACGTTGGGCGTTCCCGATGGGCCCTATACGATCGAGACCGACCGGGAGGAGTTCGCGCTCATCCAGGGCGAGATCATCACGGCGAACATCGAGTATGATTTCGGGCCCGTCACGCTGACCTCGATTACGGGCTACATCGACAACCGCTATCGCGAATTTGACGATCGCGACAACTCGCCTCTGGATATTCAGTTCCAGGACGTCAGAAACAATTTGAAGTCCTGGAGCCAGGAAATTCAGATTTCGGCCAGCTTCAACGACCGGGTCGAGCTGATCGCCGGCGCCATCTATGCGGACGATGAGGTCACCGCCCGCTCGATCCGGGCACGCGGCGCCGATGCAGGCGGCACCAACATCCTGGACTTCGACCAGATGGAGGAGTCGACGACCTGGGCGATCTTCGCCGACGCGGTCTGGCATGCGTTGCCGAGGCTCGATGTGACCATCGGCGGGCGCTACACCGAGTCCGACTACACGCGGACCGACAATAACATCCTGCTGGGTTCGATGACGGTGAATCCCGGCCAGTCCGTCAACGATAGCGATTTTTCGCCGCGCTTCGTTCTGACATACGAGTGGGCGGATGACGTGCTGACCTATGCGTCGGCTTCCAAGGGATTCAAGATGGGCGGTGCCAGCGGCATCGTGCCGCCGGGCGCCAGTCCGATCTTCGATAAGGAAACCATCTGGAACTATGAGATCGGCGTGAAGGCCCGGCTGTTCGATAATCGCCTGCAGGTGAACGCGGCGGGCTTTTACATGGACTGGAAGGACCTGCAGGCGTTTGCCTTCGACAATCCCGATGATCTGATTTTCTTTGTGCAGAACGCCGCCGAGGCAAGCACCAAGGGCTTCGAGATCGAAGCCAGTGCCGTGCCGGTCGACGGCCTCAACCTGACCTTCGGCGCCGGCTATCTCGACGCCCAGTATGACTCGTTCGAAAATGCGCGCGTCGGCGGCATGATCACCGATCTCGGCGGGTTCGGGCTGCCCTTCGCGCCGGAGTGGACGGTCAACGCCACGGGACAATACACCCATCCGCTCGGAGACTATCTCGATGGTTTCCTCCGTTTCGAGTGGAGCTTCATCGACGACACGTTCCGCAACTTCGACGCCCAGCACAATTTCGAAGTGAATGGGGACCGTACCTTCCTGGTCCCGTCCTACAACGTCGTCAATTTGAGGATTGGCGTGGAGCACGAAAATTTCCGCGTCGTCGCGTTTGCGGAGAATCTGTTCGACGAGAACTATTTCACCGGCATTCGCGGCGCGACGCTGGTCGATCCGCATCCGCGGGTTTTCGGGGTGCGGGTGAGCGTGAACACGAATTAGGTCTTGGA
>JAKSBY010000585.1 GCA_022360855.1 Sphingomonadales bacterium
GCTGGACCCAGGACGAGGACAATTCCGATATGGGCCGGATTCCCCTGCCGACCGCCGGTGTGCGTCCGTTCTTCGACGCTGCGGGCGGCGATGTCGAGCGGCGCCTGACGGTGACGCCCCAGGAAGGCTTTTCGATCCGCAACGCCGACGGCGTCAGCCTCAAGGTCGACCACGATCTCGGCTCGCGCGGCACGATCACCTCGGTCACCGCCTATTATGAGACCAGCGCCAATTGGGAGATGGACTCGGCCGGCGTGTTCGAAGTCAATGTCGTCGACGAGATCATCGACGGTACCGACGTCTTCACCCAAGAACTGCGTTGGGCCGGCAACATCACCGACGACATCGACCTCGTGGTTGGCGGTTTCTATCTGAACGAGCAGACCGACCGGCGGGAGTTCTTCCATTTCGTCAGCTTCACGCCGCTCGGCCTGGCGATCCTCACCGGCGTCGACGACCGGCTGACCAACCGGCCGGCGGACGATCCGGACGATGCGGTCGGCGGCTACCGCCAGGTCAACGAAACCAACAGCTTCGCCGCCTTTGCCCATGCCAACTGGCAGATTACGGCCCGCTTCGGCATCGGGGCCGGGCTCCGGTTCACCTATGACAAGAAGAACATCGCCTCGTCGGGCGCGGTCATCTCCGGCGTCGACCCTACGAGTGGGCTGCCCGGCTTCATCATCAACGAGACCTTCGGCGACGTCACCACCGGCGCGGGCATCGAGCTTTCCGACAGTTGGTCGGACCTCTCGCCCAAGATTTCGCTGAACTGGCAGGTGACCGACGACGTTCTCGTCTATCTGTCCTACGCCAAGGGCTTCAAGTCCGGCGGTTTCGGCGCATCGCCGTCGACGGCCGCCGATGCGGAGACGATTTCGCTCTCCCCGGAGACCGCGAACAATATCGAGCTTGGCCTGAAGGGCGACTTTCTCGACAACACGCTGCGCGCCAATCTCGCCGGCTTCTACACCAAATACAAAAACCTCCAGCTTCAGCGTTTCGGGCCGAGCCTTCTGATCGACCCGGATAATCCGCTGGGCTTTTCGCCGGACCCGACGTCCTTCGGCTTCTTCCGCACCATCAACGCCGGCGACGCGGACATCTTCGGCTTCGAGGCGGAGCTGACCTGGGTGCCTGTGGACGGGCTGTCCCTGACGGCGGCCTATTCCTTCCTGGACACCGACGCCGAGCTCAACTTCCGGCAGTTCTTCCGCACCGATCCCGGCGTGGACGTGATCGTCAACCGCCCCCTCAACCGCGCACCCGAACACAAAGTGGCCCTGGGCGCCACCTACGAACACGATCTGGGCAACACCATGGGCCGCCTGCGCTGGGGGGCCGAGTATCGCTATACCGACGGCCAGCGCGGCGACTTCGTGGACGACGACACCTTCCAGGACGCCTTCGAGCTGGTCGACGCCAGCCTCGCCTGGATCAGCCCCAACGAAGCCTGGGAGGTCTCGGTCTGGGGCAAAAACCTGACCGACGACCGCTATTTCTCGCACGTCTACATCATCGGGCCCGGCCAGATCGGCGTGATCGGCGCGCCGCGCACCTATGGCGTGACCGTCTTCTGGCGGTATTGAGCTCGATGGATGGTCCGGCACCCGTGCCCAAGCGCGCAGACACGCTGAACGCCTTCATCGCGCGCAGCGAGGCAGGCGCACCGAAAGAAATCGGCGACGGTCCGCTCGCCGGGCTCACCCTGGCCGCGAAGGACAACATCGAGACCCGCGATTTTGCCACCACCGCCGGAACCCCAGCTCTCGCCGCGAATCGCCCGGCGCGGAACGCCCCTGCGGTGCAGCAGCTTCTGGATGCCGGTGCTGCGCTCCTCGGCAAGACCAATATGCACGAACTCGCCTTCGGCATTACGTCGCGGAACGCGCATTTCGGCGCGGTCGTGAACCCCTATGAC
>JAKSBY010000159.1 GCA_022360855.1 Sphingomonadales bacterium
AACTATTTCAACATCTCCCGGCCCATCGCCATCGAGGCGGTGCTGGAAATCGAGGACTGACGGTTACGTCCGGGGGCCGGCCAAACGGCGCGGCTCCCGGACGCCGCCAGAAAGATCGGAGGCTGATCAGATGGGCAACGTGGTCAATATCGCATTGTGGATTACGACCTATTACTTGCTCGCCAAGGGTCTAGGCTTCGGCCCCTTGCCCTTTGTCTAGGCCTCCTCACCGAAGAAGCGTTCGAGCTCTTCGCGATAGCGCGGCCAGGCAGGCTCATGCTCAAGGGTCAGATGGTTTTCGCTGTCCAGCGAGACGAATTTAGCGCCGGGGATCGCCGCCGCGATGTCGCGGCCGCAGGAAGAGGGAATGACGGCATCGTTTCGGGCATGCATCACCAGGGTCGGAACGGCGACCTCGGGCGCGATGTCGGTGACGTCGATGTCGCCGAGCACTTCCAAGAGCCGGGCGGCATTCTGCGGCGAGGTCGAGATGCGCTGCAACTCGTTGTACCAGACGACCTGTTCTTCGGTGCCGTTAGGGATGTAGATCGAGGTGAACATCTGCCGGAACGCCGGATAGTTGCGGCCCCATCCGGCGCGGATCAGAGCCAGTTGCGCCTCGCGCACTTCCGTCGTAGCCGGATCGCCCAGTGCCCGCCATCCCTTGAGGTAGCCGCCGACCAATGCCAGGCGGCTGACCCGCTCCGGATGCCGCACGGCATAGGCGATGGCGACGGCGCAGCCCTGGCTCACGCCCAGAAGCGGGAATTTCGCCAGCTCCGTCTCATCAACGACCGTCTCCAGATCCTCCACCATGGCCTCGAAGGTCAGCGTATCGACGTCCCAATCCGACAGTCCGTTGCCGCGCTCATCATAGCGGATCAGCGTGTGGCGCTCGGATAAGGCGCGAAACAGGTGGCGCCAGACCGGGCTTTCCCAGTCGTGCTCCAGATGATTCAGCCAATTCGCGGTCTTGACCACCGGCGGGCCGTTTCCTGAGGTCGCGTAGGCGATACGCACGCCGTCGGCCGCGCGGCAAAACCGGATATTCTGATGCGCCGAGGGCTTCAGCTCGGGCAGCGCCGCCTCGGGCGCCGCCTTGGGGGGCGTTCCCTGCAGGGCCGATTGGCGCGCCGCCTCAAGCGCGCCCGATGGCCCGACGCCGAGCTCGTCCAGGAGCTTGAGCCCGACTTCGTAGTGGTGCACCGCCTCCTCGCGGTTACCGACCGCCGCCAACAGCTCGATCAGTTGGGCGCGGGCCTTGTCGTTAAAAGGATCGAGCTCGACCAATTGCCGGGCCGGCATGAGCGCCGCGCGGGGATCGCCCGCCTGCCGCGCGACCAGCGCCTGCAGCACCTCCCGTCGAATACCGCGGGCGGCTTCGCGCTCGGCAACGCACCAAGCCTGATAGGCCGGCTGGGCATCGAGATCCAGATCCTCGAGGAACTCGCCGCGAAAGGCGTCCGACAGCGCCTGCAACTGCGCGGTCGTCAGCTGCTCCCAGCCTTCCGCCTGCCGGGATCGTGCCTCCACCAGATCGATTCGCGCGCCCGCGCCTTCAAAGCCGACGCGCTCCCGGTCGGCGACAAGGCGCTCCGATTCCGCATCGTTCACCGCCGGCCTGAGCTTCGACAGGCTCCAGCGCAGCGAACCGCGGGGATCGTCCGGGATGTCCCAGAAAATTTCGCACAGCCGTTCCCGGCGCTGCGGCTTTCCGGCGGCGGCGAGGTAGGCGAGGAGCGCGCGGGTCTTCTTCGAACGCGGCAGGGACACGGGCGTGCCGTCGCGCAGCACCTCCAACGGGCCCAGCAGTCTCAGCTCCAGCATGCCGCTCTCCCCGGATCCCCAGCTATCGGCGGTCCGCCATTATTCTCGGCCTTGCGGAGGCGATTTTCAATGCCGACGGCTTACCGCTGGCGTGCGCCGAACACGGGCGCTCCCCTTAATGACATAACAATAGACGCTATTAAGCGCCGAGCGGCTCCCGCGATCAAGTGCCCATTCAGCTCGCCGGTCAGCCGGCGGGCTCCAACCTATCGGCGGAGCGTTTCGGCAATTTTTCGATCTGCCGGCCCGATTCTCGCTCCGCCAGCAACAGATCGAACTGCGCCTGCAGGTTCATCCAGAACTGAGGGCTCGTTCCGAACCAGTGGCCAAGCCTGAGAGCGGTATCACCCGTGACCGAGCGCTTGCCGCCGATGATCTGGCTCACGCGATTGGGCGGCACGCGGATCTGACGCGCAAGCTCGGTCGGCGAGACGCCGATCTCGTCAAGTTCGTCTCTCAATACCTCGCCGGGATGGACAGCACGTCTAAACATTCCAGATCGTCCTTCATTCAGTGATAATCTACGATCTCGACATTCGACGGACCGCGGGCACCATCGGGCCAATCGAAGCAGATGCGCCATTGCCGGTTAATTCGAACGCTGAATTGCCCTTTTCGATCACCAGCCAGAGCCTCAAGGCGGTTGCTTCGCAACATGCGCAAATCGCTCAGCGAGGTCGCCGCGTCCAAAATCGCGAGGCGTTTTTCCGCCTGCTCGGCAAATCCGGCAAAAGTCTTAACAAATCTCCCCTCGGCGAAATCCCATGTTCTCCGGTCGCGATATCCGAGGATCATGGTGATCGAATCTAGACTTTTGGACGCTTGACGTCAAACGTAAACAATCTTGGCGCCCTCGATAGAACGGTTAACCGGAGCGGCTAGGTCGCCGGCATCAGGATTTCGACGCCGGGGCCGAGTGGCAGGCCGAGAAGCATCCAGGTGATCAGGAGCGCAATCCCAGCCAACCCGAAAGACACCGAATAGGGCAGCATGGTCGCGATCAGGGTGCCGATGCCGAAATCCTTCACGTAGCGCCGGCCGAATACGATGACGAGCGGGAAGTAGGGCATCAGCGGCGTCAGGATATTGGTCACCGAATCGCCGATCCGGTAGGCTGCCTGGGTCAGCTCGGGCGAATAGCCCAGCAGCATCATCAGGGGCACGAAGATGGTCGACATGATCGCCCATTTCGCCGAGGCCGAGCCGACGAAAAGATTGATGAAGGCGGCGACGAACACGAAGGAGACGGCCAGCGGGATGCCCGTGAAGCCGATCGCCTTGAGCCCCTCGGCGCCGAGGATGGCGGTAATCACGCCCAGGTTCGACCAGTTAAAGAGGGCAATGAAGTGGGCGGCGACGAAGGCGAGAACGATATAGAGCCCCATATCCGACATCGAGCTCGCCGTCATCTGCACCGCGTCCTTGTCGGATTTGATCGCCTTTTCGGCGATGCCGTAGGCCATGCCGACCAGGAAGAAGCCGATCGCCATGATCGCCACCAGGCTGCGATACAGGGGGTCGAACCCGCCGTCTTCACCCCTGAGCGGCGCGCCTTCGGGCACGACCAGGAGAGCGACCGCGATGAGAAACACGAGGCCGGTCCAGCCGGCTGCCTTGAGCCCGCGCCGTCCTTCGCCGTCCTTGGCCGTCTCGGCTATGCCGTCCGGCGTCTCCTTGTAGGGGCCGAGCCGGGGCTCGATCAGCCGGTCGGTGATAAGGGCGCCGATGGTGACGAAGACCGGCACCAGGGTGATCATCATGTAGTAGTTGGCGGTGATCGGCACCTGATAGGCAGGATCGACGATCTGCGCCGCCGATTGCGAGATACCGGCCAGGAGCGGGTCGAGCGAGGTGAGCACGAGATTGGCGCTGAAGCCACCGCTGACCCCGGCGAAGGCGGCGGCCAGGCCGGCGATCGGGTGCCGACCGGCGGCGTAGAACACCACGGCGCCGAGCGGGATCAGCACGACATAGCCGGCATCCGCCGCCAGGCTCGACATGACGCCGGCAAAGACCAGCGCACCGCTCAGCGCCGGGCGCGGGACGCGGCGAATAAAGGCGGTCAAAGCAGCAGCGACGAGGCCGGATTTTTCGGCGACACCGACGCCGAGCATGACCACGAGCACCATGCCCAAGGGCGGGAAGTCGGCGAAGGTCTGCGACATCTCGGTCAGCAGGCGGCGGACCTGATCGGCGCCCAGGAGATTGATGGCCGCGACCTGGTCGCCCGAAATCGGGTGGATAACGGCGACACCTGTCCAGGCCGTGACCACGGACAGCGCGATGACGATGGCGATGAGAATTAAAAACAGCGTGACCGGATCGGGCAGCCGGTTGCCGACCCGCTCCACCGCTCCCAACGAGCGCTCGATCATCCCCATGGGCCCCTCCTCTTTTTGTTGACGCAACGCAAGGCGCGGGGATCGTAGACGCGGCGCGGCGCCACGGTCAATGCCGCCACGGCGGTTCCTCGGGCTTAAAATCCAAGTGCCCACCTTGTCTCAGGTCCCGACGATGCTATCTCCACAGGTGCAACGAACTGTTGAGAGTTCCTGATGGATGCAGCCACCAAACCGGCCTTGTTAAAGGCTGCGCCGACGAATCCCTGGCGGCGTCTGCGCAACGCGGTGCGCCGGCTCGTCGAGCGCCCGGCGTTCGGGCGCTTCGTCAGCGTCGTCATCGCCATCAATGCGGTCACCCTCGGTCTGGAGACGTCGCCAACGGCCATGTCATTGGCCGGCGGCGTGCTTGTCGCGATCGACCGGACCGCGCTGGCGATCTTCGTGATCGAGATCGCCCTGAAGCTCATCGCCCACGGGCCGCGCTTTTTCCGCAGCGGCTGGAACGTCTTCGACTTCGTGATCGTCGGCATCGCGCTCGTGCCTTCGGCCGGCGCATTCTCCGTGCTCAGGGCGCTCCGCATCCTCCGCGCCTTGCGGCTGATGTCGGTCGTGCCGCAGATGCGTGCGGTGGTCGGGGCACTCCTGAACGCTTTGCCGGGCATGGGGGCCATCGTCGCGGTGCTGGCGCTGATCTTCTATATCGCGTCGGTGATGGCGACAAAACTCTTTGCGGCCACATTCCCCGCGTGGTTCGGCACTGTCGGGGCGTCCATGTTCTCGCTGTTTCAGATCATGACTCTGGAAAGCTGGTCCATGGGCATCGTCCGGCCGGTGATGGAGACGCATAGCTGGGCCTGGGCCTTCTTCGTGCCGTTCATCATCGTCACCAGCTTCACGGTGCTGAACCTGTTTATCGCGCTGATCGTCAACTCCCTGCAGGCGATCCACGACGCCGAGAACCGCGAGCATATCGAGCATGTGGAAGCGGTGGTGAAAACCGATCACCAGGAGCTGCTCACCCAGATGCAGGCGCTCCGGAACGAAGTCCGCGACCTGCGCGCGGCGCTGTCGAAGACCGAGCCCTGACGCGAAGATGCAAGCAAGCGCCTACTCCGCCGCCACGGCCTCGGCGTAGATCGAGTTCTTCGGCGCCGCCATGACGCGGCGGAGCATGGGCTCGAAGGCTTCCAGCGGCAGGGTATCGTAGTCGGTCATGAAGGCGTTCTGGTCGTGCTTCTCGCAGAAGGTGGCGGTGCGTTCGAATTGGGGATGGCCGCGGAACTGCTCGCGCATGTCGCGGTCCATGCCGAGGTAGTGGAAGAAGTAGTAGCCCTGAAAGATGCCGTGCTTCTCCACCATCCAGTGGTTGGCCTCAGAGACGAAGGGCTTGAGGATGGCGGCGGCCACGTCCGGGTGGTTGTAGCTGCCCAAGGTATCGCCGATATCGTGCAGCAGCGCGCAGACCACATATTCCTCGTCCATGCCGTCGCGATGCGCCAGGGTGGCGGCCTGCAGGCAGTGCTCCATGCGGTCCACGGGGAAGCCGCCATAATCGCCTTCCAGGAGACGCATATGCGCGAGCACCCGGTCCGGAAGGCCGGCGGCAAACTGGGCGAAATCCTTGGCGATCAGCGCCCAGTCCTCCTGGGTCGAGTCGGCGATGGCGGTGAAGCTGGCGCGTTCGCTCATGATGCATCTCCCGGCAAATCGGAATTCGCCGGGCAGGGTAGCACAATCGGCGGAGCGGGCCTATCCCGGCAGGGTGCAAATGGCGGTCTCGATACCCTCGATGAGCCGGGGGCCGTAGGCGACCAGTTCGTCGCCCACCAGCCGGCGCACCGATCCCATATCCGCTTTCAGCACCAGGATATCGCCACGGCGCTCCAGTGCGCCGGAGATCTCCACCGGGTCGGCCACATAGGGCGGCACCGCATCGTTGACCTGGTTGCCGGCGGCGTCGGTCAGGAGGTAGGCGGCGCGGTTGCCGGCCGCGTCCTTGAGCGCGAACATCGGTGGGATGCCGCCGAGGATGCAGAGGGTGGCGCAGGCGCGGTGCACCGGGCCCTCGCCCGGCTTCATCACGCCGAGGAAGCATTTCGAATCAATGATCTCGCCTTTCAGGGTCACGCGCCCTAGGGGCTGTGGCAGGCCTTCGGCGACCGTGAGCCCGGCGCCCGCCACCGGCTTGACGTCGTCTGCGGTGCGCAGCTCCAGCATGCGCCAGGGGCCGCGATGGATATCATAGCCCGTGACCTCCACCATCTGCCCGTCGAAGGGGGCGACGAAGGCCTCCGCGCCGAGTTTGCCTTCGACCACCAGGAGCACCGTCTGCGGCGCCTCCCCGGCCACATGCAGCATGGGGTAGGGGGCGAGCGCGATCCGGCCGGTCAGCGTCTGTTCGATGCCGTAGCCCCAATAGCCTTGACCCGCGTCTCTGGCCCCGGAGGCGATCCAGGCGGCGGCGAGCCCGGCGATCAGGAGGAGCACCAGCGCGATCAAGCGCGCCGGGCCTTTGAGCGCCTTGGGCATATCCAGATAGCCGACATAGAACGGCGTATCGTTTCGGTCAGCCATGGACCACTCCATCATCGGGCATGTCCGGGATCACCGCCACGTCGCGCGCCGTGCCCGGCGGCAACGGGTTGGGATCCAACAGGATACGATCGCCCTCGACCTTGGCGTTGTAGGTCGGGATCCTCTCGGTGAAGGGCTCCGGCGAGCGGCCGTTCTCGGGCAGATACTGAAAGCCGTGCCAGGGGCAGGTGATGCAGCCGTCCACGAGGCGGCCCTCGCCGAGGGGCCCGTTCTGGTGCTGGCAGGCGTTGCCCACGGCGGCGATCTTGTTGCCGTCGTAGCGAAACACCGCGATGCGCTCGGACCCGCCGATCACCACGGTCTTGGCGCGGCCGTCGGGAATCTCCTTCCAGGAGCCGATATCGACCCACGCGCTTTCGGCCGCGGCACCGGCGCGGTCGCGCCCGGCTTCGCGGAGGGCGGTGACGAGATGCAGCCCACCGACCAGCAGCACCGAGAGGCCGACCATGGCCGGCTTGAAGCCGGACACCCCGCCCTGCAGCGCGCCTAGAGCGACGTGTAGGACGATCAGCGCATAGGCCAGATAGACGCCCATATGCAGCGCTTTCCACAAGGGCGCGCCGAGATTGGCGTTCCAGTAGTCGTGGCTGGTCGCCGCCATCAGGAACAGGATCAGGAGCGCGAAGAAGCCGAGCGGCTGAAACGGGATGCCGTCACCGGTATCGGTCGTGAACAGGGCCACGAGCGGGTTCAGAGGGCCGAAGCCGTGATACCAGCCGAGCACGATCACGCCATGCGCCAGCGCGATGAGGAACATGGAGACGCCGAGATGTCGGCGGTTATAGAGGAGGGGGAGGAACCGGTCCGAAAGCCGCGCCAGCGGGCCGATGCAGAGGATGACCGTCAGCATGACGAAGGCGCAGCTCCCGAGCGCGCGGATCATGACGATCTCCGGCGACAGCGCTTCGGGGCCCGACCATACGGCCGACGAGACGCCCATGAAGACCGCAAGATAGAGGATGATACCGGCCCAGACGGCGAGGTCGTAGACCCGTTTCTGCCGGTTCCATTGGACGGAGACGTAGCCGTGGCTCATGGGAACACCTCGTCCGCTTCGACCCCCGGAAGATCGTCGCTCACCGCCGGCGCCGGGCGCTGGCCCACCGCCCAGACCAGCGCGGTGACAAGGAGCGGCGCCAGCACAAGCCAGGCGACGAGGTGAACCTTGCGGTGCGGCCGCTTCATGCGTCGTCTCCCGCGCGCGCCGCTTTCAGCCATTTGACCAGCAAGAGCGGCCACAGCGCCGCCGAGGCCGGGAAGATCAAGAGCCGGAAGCCGATGGGCGCGCCCTTTGCCAAGGGGTCGATGGCCGCGGCGCCCTTGATCACGAAGGCGAGCGCAAACAGTGCGCCGAGGCCCATATAGGCGCCGAACAGGGTGAGGCCGGCTGCGGCGCTCATCCCGCCACCTCGCCGACGCCGCCATAGGCCACGCCCGAAAGCCGCGCCATCTCTGCCTTCCAGGTGGTCAGGTCGTCCGGGCAAAGCTGGTTCAGATGGCTGTGGCCGCAGGCCCGGGCCAGGATCGACATGAGCTCCACTGAAGTCTTGAAGAAGCGGGCCAGCCGCTTGGCCGACTCTTCGACGATGATCCGCGCGCGCAGATGTTCCTTTTGCGTGGCGATGCCGACCGGGCAGTTATTGGTGTGGCAGGCGCGCATGCCCAAACAGCCGATGGCCTGCATGGCCGAGTTGGAAACCGCGATGGCGTCGGCGCCGAGCGCCAGTGCCTTGGCGAAGTCCGCGGGCTTTCTGAGGCCGCCGGTGATGATCAGGGTAATCTGTTCCGCTCCGGACGTGTCGAGATGCCGTCGCGCCCGGGCCAGGGCCGGGATGGTCGGCACCGAGATATTGTCGCGGAAGATCAGGGGTGCGGCGCCCGTGCCGCCGCCGCGGCCGTCGAGGATGATGTAGTCGACGCCGATCTCGAGCGCCGCGTCGATGTCTTTCTCGATATGCTGGGCCGAAAGCTTGTAGCCGATCGGGATGCCGCCGGTGAAATCGCGCACATGGTCGGCGAAGTCCTTGATCTGCCCGACCTCGGTCCAGTCGGGAAAGCGCGCCGGGGAGACCGCGGGCTCGCCTTCGGTCAGGCCCCTGACCTCGGCGATCTTGCCCTTCACCTTGCTGCCCGGCAGATGGCCGCCGGTGCCGGTCTTGGCGCCCTGGCCGCCCTTGAAGTGGAAGGCCTGGCAGCGCTTGACCTTGTCGTCCGAATAGCCGAAACGGCCCGACGCCAGTTCGTAGAAATAGCGCGAATTCTCCGCCTGTTCCTCGGGCAGCATGCCGCCCTCGCCGGAGCAGATGCCCGTGCCCGCCATCTCGGCGCCAAGGGCCAGCGCGGTCTTCGCCTCCTCGGAGAGCGCGCCGAAGCTCATGTCCGAGACGAAGAGCGGGATCTTCAGGGTCAAGGGTTTCTGGGCGTTGCGGCCGATCACCACCTCGGTGCCGACCTCGGCGTCGTCGAGCTGCGGCGGCTTATATAACTGAGCGGTTACAACCTGGATATCGTCCCAGCTCGGCAGGTCCTGGCGCGGCACGCCCATGGCGACAACCGCACCATGATGGCCGGTGCGCTCAAGCCCGTGCGCGGCATATTCCTGGATCAGGCCGACGAAGGGCTCCTCGGCCTCCGGATGGGTGTCGGCATACTGCCCTTGATATTCGTCGCGCCGGAAGGGCTGCGGGTTCTCGTCGTGCCAGGCGGCGATCTCGTCCTCGTCCACCCAGACCTGGCCGTCCTCGACCCAGGCGGAGAATTTGGCCAGCCGCTCGGCGTTATTGTATTCGCTGACGCCGGTGTCGTAGCGGTAGTCCCAGTTATGCACGCCGCAGATCAGATTGTGGCCGTCGACATGCCCGTCGACGAGCATGGCGCCGCGGTGCAGACAGCGGCCGTAAAGCACGGAAACCTCGTCGCCGTAGCGGATGATGACCAGATCCACATTGGCGACCAGCGCGCCGGCGGGCGTGCGGTCCCGCAACTCGTCCCAAACGGCAATGGCGACTTTCTTCAATCGACCCTCCCCAGTCTTCTTCGGACTCTGCGATGTGTGATGGAATACGTCAAATCAAAGTGTTTGGTTTTGCGCGTCTGATTGATGCTGCGAATAAAAGGTTACAGGCCCGCGACAGGCCACGGCCGCGAGTCCGCTGGACCTGGCCCGAAGGGCGCACTAAGCTCGGCGGTGAATTGAGCCGGAGCGACGCGGGTGGACAGCGGGGACGCGCTTCAGACAACCGAAGCCTACGAGACCGAGGCCGAACTCCTGGCCGGGCTCAAGGACCGCAAGCCCTCTGCCTATGAGGCGCTGGTGCGTCAGGAGGGCCCGAAGCTGCTGAAGACCGCGCGCCGCGTCCTGCGCTCGGAGGAAGACGCCCGCGACAGCGTGCAGGAAGCCTTCGGCCGGGCCTTTCAGGCGGTGGAGAATTTCGAGGGTCGCTCCAAGCTCTCCACCTGGCTCTACCGCATTACGCTCAACCAGTGCCTGATGCGGCTGCGCACGCGGGGCCGGCAATCGGAGCGGTCGATCGACGACCTGATGCCGCAGTTCGACGAGATCAACTGCCGCATCGAGCCCCTCTGGCAGTTCGACCATACGGCCGACGAGCTTTTGGAGCGCAAGGACGTCGCCCAACTGGTCCGCGCCGCCATCGACGATTTGCCGGAAACCCACCGCAAGGTGCTGCTGCTGCGCGATATCGAGGAGCTTTCCACCGAGGAAGCCGCGGAGGTGCTCGAGATCTCCCCCGGCGCGGTCAAGGTCCGGCTGCACCGGGCGCGCGCGGCTTTGAAGAAACTTTTGGAGCCGACCTATCGTCAAAGGGAAATGAGCTGATGTTGTGGCTGAAGAAAAATATGGGGAAGCTCCCTCTGATGATGGATTGCCGCGAACACGACGCGTTCATCGACGATTATCTGGACGATGCGCTGCCCTTTAAGGACCGCGTCAAGTTCGAGCTGCACATCAAGATGTGTCCGGCGTGCCGGGCCTATCTCGATGCGTATCGAAGGGCGCGGGAGATGGCGAAGGGCGCCGCGGAAGACTTCGCGGTGGAGCGGCCGCCCATGCCCGAGGGTCTCATTGAAGCAATTTTGAAGACAAAGGGCGCCATTTAACCGTATCCCGAGCCGCTTCGGTCACGCGCCGCGTCAAGTCCGTGTAACCCTGGGTCCCTGGAGTCATCGAAGTGCGAAACCCGCAGGCCCGCGGGCAGCCGGAGGGAGGTGTTCAAGATGGCCGCAGATCAAGCGATGGAGCTCAACTGGTTCAAGGTCGCCGAGACCGGCGAGCTGGCCGAGGGGCGGGTCAAGACCGTCACCGCCGGCACGCGGTTTCTGGCGCTGGTCCATTTCGACGGCCAATACGCGGCCATGGACAATCGCTGCCCGCATCAGGGCGGGCCCCTGGGCGAAGGCTCCATCGAACGCGGGGTGGAGGGCAAATGCTGGCTGCGCTGCCCGTGGCATGGCTGGGATTTCGATCCCCTGACCGGTGCGCCGCCGGGCGGCCACGAAGACGCCGGCCAGGAGACCTTCCCGGTCGAGGCCCGCGAAGACGGCATCTATGTCGGCGTCGAGGCCGAGCCCGAGGGCGTGCGCACCGCCTCCGACGTGATGGCGGAAACCATGGTCAACTGGGGCGTCACCCATGTCTTCGGCATGGTCGGCCACTCCAATCTCGGCATGGCCGAGGCGCTGCGCCGCCAGGAAGCCAAGGGCAAGCTCGCCTATATCGGCATCCGCCACGAGGGCGCCGCCTCCTTCGCCTGCTCCGGCTACGCCAAGCTGACCGGCAGGCCCGCCGCCTGCTTCACCATCGCCGGGCCCGGCGCCACCAATCTGATGACCGGCCTGTGGGACGCCAAGGTGGACCGCGCGCCGGTATTGGCCTTGTCGGGCCAGGTCAACACGCAGGTGATGGGCCCGGGCGCGTTTCAGGAGGCCGACCTGCACGCCGCCTTCGCACCCGTCTCCGCCTTCAATCACGTGGTGCTGCAGAACTCGCGGCACGGCGAATTGATGACGCTCGCCTTGAAGAAAGCGATCCAGAACCGCGACGTTTCCACCCTGGTGTTCCCGGACGAGGTACAGGTGCAGCCGGCCCGGGAGGGCGAGACGGCGTCCGGCCCCGAGGGCCGCATGGCGGCCACTGCCATCGCGCCGCCCGCGGAGGCGCTGGAGGCGGCGGTCAAGCGCCTGTCGTCGGCCCGGCGGCCCATGATCATCGTCGGCTATGGCGCCCGCGACGCCATGGGCCCGGTGACGGCGCTGGCGAAAAAGCTCGGCGCGCCCATCGTCACCACCTTCAAGGCCAAGGGGCAAATCTCCGACCGGCATGCGCTTGCCGCCGGCGTGCTCGGCCGCTCCGGCACCCCCATCGCCAGCTGGTTCATGAACGAGGCGGACCTGCTGGTCGTGTTCGGCGCGTCCTTCTCCGACCATACGGGGATCGAGCCGAAAAAGCCGATTGTGCAGGTGGATTTCGACCCGAATCATCTCGGCAAGGGCCATCCGGTGACCGTCCCGGTGTGGGGCGAGATCGGCGTCACCGCCGCGCTCATGGGTGAGCGTCTGGCCGATGCGGCCGCCCAGGACCAACGCGCGGAGCTTGCCGAGCGCTGGGCGATCTGGCGCCGGGAGAAGGAGCGCCGGCTGGCGGAAGACCGCGGCGAGGGTATCAACTCGGCCAGCATTTTCGATGCGCTGACCCGGCTCGCGCCCGCCGACGCGGTGATCGCCGTGGATGTGGGCAACAACACCTATTCCTTCGGGCGCTATTTCGAGGTCGCCGATCAGCGCGTCCTGATGTCCGGTTATCTTGGCTCCATCGGCTTCGCGTTCCCGGCCGCCATGGGCGCCTGGGCCGCGACGCAGGCGGACGGGCCTTACAAGGGCCGCAAGGTGATCTCGGTCTCCGGCGACGGCGGCTTCGGCCAGTATATGGCCGAGTTCAACACGGCGGTGAAATACGGCATGAACATCACGCATGTGCTGCTCAACAATTCGCAGCTCGGTAAGATCACCAAGGAGCAGCAGGCCGGCGAATGGCCGGTCTGGCAGACCTCGCTCTCCAACCCGAGCTTCGCCGCCTACGCCAAGATCTGCGGCGGCTACGGCGACAAGGTCACGCGGCTCGACCAGATCGACACCGCACTCGAAAAGGCCCTGGCCCATGACGGCCCGGCCATCGTCGAGATCATCACCGACGCGACACTGGTTTAGGAGGCCGCCATGACCGATCCGCACACCGCCCGCTGGGAGCCGCTCGGCAAAGTAAGGGCGCAAGATCTCGTCGAGGCCCGCCATCACGCCCATTTCGCCGTGCAATGGCCGAGCCGCATCGCCCGCGCCTTCCTGCCGGCGCGCGCGGACGACAGCCAGGCCAGCCTGCTCTGCGAGCACGCACTCGGCGGGCTCTTTACCGCCGCCATCCCGCGCGGGGACGCCGCCATCCGGGCCGGCGTCCGGATTCGCGACCTGACCCTGGTCTTCACGGACGGGGACGGGCGGGCGCTTGTCGAATATTCCACCCACGGCCGCAGCGACGCCGGCGTCGGCGGCATCGTCAACGCCGCGCTCAGGGAGTTCGGGCTCGATCCCGCGCGCCTGCCGCGCGCGCTGCCCTATGAGATGCCGGAGCACGCCCTGGCTGCCGGCGGCCGCTACGACGCCGAGGCCCATGGCGTCGCCTTGCGGGAATTGAGCCGCTACTTCGGCAATTTCGATCCGCTGTTGCGGCACGTCGCCGCCCACGAGGCCGGGGCCGGGCCGGTCTATACCTGGCCGCATCATTTCGACATGGCGAGCCTGATCCTCCTCGGCGACGATGCCGAGGCCAGCCCGCAGATCGGCGTCGGCCTGTCGCCCGGCGACGGCAACTACGCCGAGCCCTACCTCTACGTCAGCGTCTGGCCGCGCATCGACGACGCCGGCGCGTTGCCGGAGCTTCCGGCGCCGGCCTTCTGGCACACGGCGGATTTCCTGATGGCCGTGCTC
>JAKSBY010000457.1 GCA_022360855.1 Sphingomonadales bacterium
CACTTTCCGGCCGGATTTCCCGGCAGGCCCCGCGTGGCGCGAAAAAAGAGCGGCGGCCCGCGAGCCGCCGCTTTGCACTCAGGGAGGAGAAAAAAGGCTTCAGGCGCCGCGCCGCCGGATCACGCCGAGCCCCAAGAGGCCAAGGCCGAGAAGGGGCAGGGGGCCCGGTTCGGGCACTTCCCAAAGCCCGGTAATGATGTCGGTGCTTGAATCGATCGTCAGCCCCGCCCTGGCGTTGGCAAAAAAGTCGACACAGTCGGTTGGCGAGAAGCTCGGCACCGCGCAGGGGAAATGGATGTCGTGGACGAATACCGCGTTCAGGAACTCGACGGTGAAGTTGAGAAAGCCCGGAGTCTGATCCGCGGTGATCAGCACGTCCGTAGACGTTATGGGCTGGTCCATATCGGTGAGGAACGGATCGCCGAAGACCTCACGGATGTCGGGGGCGGTTACCGGGCTGTTGCCGACGGTCACCTGCCAGATATCGCCGGGATTGCCCTCGATATGGCCTTTGTCTCCGGCGCCTATCGCGGTTTCGAATTTGACCCACACGTCGCCGGTGGTCGGGTCGGCATCGAAGATCAGATCGGACCAGTCGCAGGAATTGCCCAAGCACAGGTCGAACGGCAGCACGGTGGCCGAGGCGTTGGTGCTAAATAACAGGAGCGCGCCGGCCAGCGCCGACGCCAATGGTGCGATGCGTTTATTATACATTTGTTTCCTCTGGTTTTTGATTATGACATCGACGCTACATTATAAAATAACATGAAATCAATGGTTGAGACGAAATTGTGATAATACCCGGAATCGAGGAATTCCCGGCCCGGCCATGGTTCCCCGCCCGCCATTCGGCGCTATACTGCGGCGGCATTCTGGCGAAGGCATCATCACATGGTCAGACGCATCATCGACGAAGGCAAAAAGCTCGGGCAGAAGCTCCTGAGCGACCAGGGCATCCGCGAGACCTCGGAGCAGACCCGGGTCTGGTACGACAAGACCATCGCCGGGCTCAAGGAGTTCGGCGGCGACAAGCTCGCGGCGTCCGCCCGCCAGCTCAACGAGGCGCTGCCCTATATCGAGCGCGCCGGCTTCCGCGTGGTGGAGATCGAGGTAGTGCTCGGCCTGACTCCCGCCTTGCGCCCGCATCTGCAATTCGAACGCGCGCTTAGCGAGGATGAGAAGGAGGCATTGTTGGCCGAGGCCAGGGGCAAGGGGCTCACCCACACCATCCTCTCGTCGCTGTTCAGCGCCATAAACATGCGTCAGCGCCTGAACTTTTCGGACTTCTCCTTCGACGAGATCGAGGTGGAGATCGGCGTCTTGCCCAGCATCTCCCTGAAGTTTCTCAGGAACGGCTATGAATCGCATAGCCTCGCCGCGCTTCCGGCGCCGGCAGATACGGACGTGGCCGATGGGTAAGCCTTTCACCGCCGCCGTGGTCCAGGCGGGCTCGCTCGGATTCGATACGCCGTCGACCCTCGAGAAATTCGCCGATCTCGCAAGCGATGCGGCGGCCAAGGGCGCAAAGCTCGCCGTCTTCCCCGAGGCCTTTATCGGCGGCTACCCCAAGGGCCATGACTTCGGCGCCCGCGTCGGCTCGCGCACGGAAGAGGGGCGGGACTGGTTTCGCCGCTACCATGACTCCGCCATCGACCTGCCGGGCGCCGAGCTGAAGCAGATGGCGAAGTCCGCCGCCGATCACAGGTTGACGATCGTCGCCGGCGTTATCGAGCGCGACCGCGGTACGCTCTATTGCACCGTCGTGACGCTCGGGCCCGACGGCGCTTTCCTCGGCAAGCATCGCAAGGTCATGCCGACGGCCATGGAGCGGCTGATCTGGGGCTTTGGCGACGGCTCCACCCTGCCGGTCTACGACACGCCGCTCGGCCGGCTCGGCGCGGTGATCTGCTGGGAGAACTACATGCCGCAGATGCGGCTCGCCATGTATGGCCAGGGGATTGAGCTCTACTGCGCGCCGACCGTCGACGACCGCGATATCTGGCTCACCTCCATGCGCCACATCGCCTATGAGGGGCGCTGCTTCGTCCTCGCGGCGTGCCAGTTCTCGAAGCGCGCCGACTTCCCGGCCGATTACGACTGTATTCAGGGCGATGACCCGGCGGCCGTGCTGATCCGGGGCGGCAGCGCCATCGTCTCGCCCTTCGGCGAGGTGCTCGCCGGGCCTGTCTATGACGAAGAAGCGGTCCTCACCGCCGAGATCGACACCGGCGAGATCGCCCGCGGCAAATACGATCTCGACGTCGCCGGCCATTACGCCCGGCCGGACATTTTTTCGCTTCATGTCGACCGGCGCGCAAAGTCGCCGCTCAAAGACTCGGCGGACGGTTAGCCCGTATACGGCCTCAGGAGGGCGTATAGGTCCTCTTGACGCACTTCTCGCCGTCCCAGTGGTTGAAGCTGAACGGCTGATCGTCGGGAACGGTGGCCTGCATGCGCTGCTTGGTCCCGCAGTCGACCCAGGTGAACGTGATGCCTGGCTGCGGCGTCACGGGATTGTCGACCGGCGACAGCGGCTCGCCACGGATATCCACGATATTCAGTCCGGATTGTTTTGCCATGACCAACTCCCCATGCTCGTCTATATAAGAGAAAAACTATATCAGCCTGCAGCTTAAACGTCTAACCCATTCAGGCCCGGTCGGATGGCCTACACCAAAAATTAAGGGCCATTCGCGACGATTGGGCCATGCGTAAGATCGCACTTCTGCTCGCCGCCCTCATGTTCGCCCCGGCCGCCGCAACCGCCGGCCCGGTGGACGCGCCGCTGATGTGCTCGGCCCAGACGCAGGGCATGCTCTCCTGCCAGGTCAACACGGTCTGCGAGTGCCGCTTCGAGCCCGCCGCGCCCGCCAAGGGCCAGGAGGCCGGCTATCGCTGGGACTGCTCGATCTTGCGGCCGAAATGCTCGGTCGCGCCGGCGGATGCCTACGACTATTACGGCTGGATGCCTTCGGCGGTCGGCATCGACCGCTCGTCCAATACGATCATCCAGGAACAATTCGTCGAACCGGCGACGCCGGACCCGGCACCGCAACAGTAGGCGGCGCAGACATCTCTCCCTGATTACGCTGGACTTGGGCCCTGCGTTTCCGGTTAAGATGGCCGCAGCCATTCGCGGCATTCGCGATGCCGCGCAATAACACCAACAATGACAGCGAGGGAAATCATGTCGCTGCGTATTTTTCACGCCTTTTTGGGCGCCGTGGCTCTCGTTCTGCTCGCCGCCTGCGGCGAGGAGGCCGGACAGAACCGGGCAGCGCCCGACGCCACCGCCGGGTTTTCGATTCCCGTCGTCTACCACAAGCTCGACAACGGCCTGAGGGTGGTGCTCTCCGAAGACCCCGGCGTGCCGACCGCCACGGTCGCGGTCTACTACAACATCGGCTTCAGGATCGAGCCGAGGGACCGTACCGGCTTCGCCCATCTCTTCGAACACATGATGTTCCAGGGCTCGGAGAATCTCGGCAAGATGGAGTTCATCAGGCTGGTTCAGGGAGTTGGTGGGGTCTTGAACGGCTCGACCCGGTTCGATTTCACGAACTACTATCAGGTGGTACCGGCGCACAAGCTGGAGACTGTCCTTTGGGCCGAGGCGGACCGCATGAAGGGCCTCGCCATCACTCAGGAAAACCTGACCAACCAGCAGGGCGTCGTTAAAAACGAAGTTAAGGTCAATGTGCTAAACCGGCCCTATGGCGGGTTTCCCTGGCTCGATATGCCGCAATACGCCAATGAAAATTGGTACAACGCGCATAACTTTTACGGCGATCTGGAAGATCTCGACGCCGCCACGCTTCAGGACGTCCAGAGCTTTTTCGATACCTACTATTCGCCGAACAACGCGGTCGTGGTGGTCGCCGGCGATATCGATCCCGCCGAGACCCTGGCCATGATCGAAAAGTACTTCGGCGCCTTGCCGCCGGCCGTGTTGCCGGACCCGGTGGACATCTCCGAGCCGCGCCAGGAGGCGGAAAAGCTGGCGACGAAGGTCGACAAACTAGCGCCCAGGCCCGCGCTCGCCTTCGCCTACCACATGCCCGCGCGCGGCACGCCGGAATACTATGCCATGGGTATCATCGATCAGATCCTGCTGCAGGGCGAAGACAGCCTGTTGACGCAGAAGCTGGTCAAGGACAAGGGCTACACGGATTCCGTCTCCGGCGGCATCAACATGCTCGGCAACATGTTCAACTACAACGGCCCCATGCTGTGGACAGCGGGGCTGATCCACGACGCCGAGAACGAGGCGGACGTGATCATGGATGCGGTCGACGA
>JAKSBY010000137.1 GCA_022360855.1 Sphingomonadales bacterium
AGTTTGAGGGCAATCAATTGCTTTTCCGCCGCATGCGGCTAAGAGTGGGGCATAAACAAATAGAGAGTTACGTATCTTGCAGACCCCACTGGAAATCCACTTCGAGGGCCTCGATCCGTCGGAGGCCGTCTCCGCCCGCGTGCATGAGGAGGCCAAGCGGCTTGAGCGCTATCACAGCCGTATGACCTCATGCCGGGTGGTGATCGGCGTCGCCCACCGCCACCAGCACAAGGGCTTTCTCTATTCGGCCAGGCTGCACATCACCGTGCCGGGCGGCAAGGAGGTGGTGGTCAGCCGCGCTCCCGACGAGCGCCATGCCCATGAGGATGCCTATGTGGCGATCCGCGATGCCTTCAAGGCGGCCCAGCGGCAACTGAAATCTCTTCAGGAGAAGATGCGCCCCAAGCGCGGCGGCGCCGATTAGAGGGCGTTTCTGATTCGCTCCGCCGTGGCCTTGATTTAGCTAATTATATGCATATATATGAAGATATGAAGATACAAGAAATGGAGCGCGCCGCTCGGGACGTCAGCGAGTTCCTCAAGGCGTTTGCGAGCAAGAACCGGCTGATGATCCTCTGTCAGCTCGCGGAAGGGGAGAGATCCGTCGGTGAGCTTGCCGACGCCGTCGGTATGCGGCCGGCTGCCGTCTCGCAGCAACTCGCGCTCATGCGCAAAGACGGCCTCATCGCGCCACGGCGCGAGGGCCAGATGATCCACTACTCGCTGGCCAGCGAAGAGGCGCGTGCGTTGATGGAGATGCTCTACGAGACGTTTTGTGCGCCGGCGAATTCCGAGAGCCCGGTGCTTTCTGAAAGGAAGGATGTGAAGTGATCAAGCCGAATGTAACGGCCTTTTTTGACGAGGCGACCTTCACCGTCAGCTATGTGGTACGGGATCCCGAATCGCGTAGCGCGGCGATCATCGACGCGGTGCTCGACTATGACGCGGACGCGGGGCGCACGGCGACGGCGTCCGCCGAGAAAATCGTCGGCTTCGTCGAGGAAAACGATCTCACGGTCACGTGGATTTTGGAGACCCATGTCCACGCCGATCACCTGTCGGCGGCGCCGTTTCTAAAGGAGCGGCTCGGCGGGCAGATGGCGATCGGGGCGCATGTCCCGGCGGTCCAGGAAACCTTCGCCGAGGTGTTCAACGCGGGCCCCGATTTCCTCAGAGACGGCAGCCAGTTCGACCGGCTCCTGGAGGACGGCGATCGTATCGCCATTGGCGGCCTGCAAGCGGAGGTCCTGCACACGCCGGGCCACACGCCGGCCTGTGTCACCTATTTGATCGGTGACGCCGCTTTCGTTGGCGATACGCTTTTCATGCCCGATTACGGTACGGCCCGGGTCGACTTTCCCGGCGGCGATGCGCGCCAGCTCTACCGCTCGATACGGCGCACCCTTTCGTTACCGGCGGAAACGCGATTGTTCATGTGCCACGACTACAAGGCGCCGGGACGCGACGAATTCGCCTGGCAGACGACGGTGGCCGAAGAGCGGGCCGGGAATATTCACATCCGCGACGGCATATCCGAAGACGACTTCGTCGCCATGCGCACCGCGCGCGACGAGACTCTCTCGATGCCGCACCTCATCATCCCCTCGGTTCAGGTCAATATGCGGGCCGGACGGCTGCCGCCGGCGGAGGCCAACGGCGCGCATTACCTGAAAGTACCAGTCAACATGCTTTAGCCGCTACAGCAGGTCCTTCAGGCGGTAGTAGAAAAGCGCCAGCGACATCAGCGGGTTAGCGAAGAATTTGCCGCCGGGCAGCGGGGCGTGACGTATCTTGCCGAACAGGTCGAACCGCTCGTTCTCCCCGGCCATCGCTTCCGCCAGGAGCCGGCCGGCGAGATGCGCCATATTGATGCCGTGGCCGGCGTATCCCTGGGCGCAGTAGATGCCGTCGCCCATGCGGCCGATATGGGGGATGCGGTTCAGCGTCACGCCCATGCGTCCGCCCCAGGCATAGTCGACGCGCTGGCTGGCCAATTCCGGGTAGATCCGCTTCAGCCGCGGCATCAGCACGCGCGGGATGTCGCGGATCATGCGCCCGGAGTAATTGACACGGCCGCCGAAGAGCAGCCGTTTGTCGGGCGACAGGCGGAAATAGCTGACGATGTGTTTGGTGTCGCGGACGGAAAGGTCCTGTGGATTGATGCGCGCGGCGGTGGCGTCGTCCAGGGGCCGGGTGGCGATCATGAAGCTCGCTGCGGGGAACACGTAGCCGCGCACCTTGCGCACCGTGTCGAGATAGGCATCGCCGGCGACGACGATATTGTCGGCAATCAGGTGGCCCCGCAGGCTTTCGATCATATACGGCCTTTGCTTGCTGACCGAGATCGCCGGCGAGTGTTCGAATATCTCGACGCCGAGCGATGCGGCGGCGCGGGCTTCGCCTTGCGCCAGCTTCAGGGGGTGCAAATGACCGTTGCGCCGATTCAGCAAGCCGCCGGCAAAGGCGTCGGAGCCTATGGTCTCGCGCATCTCGTCGGGGCCGAGGAGGCTTACGTCTTCGCCGAAGCCGTGCGCCTCCAGCTCCGCCAGACGTTTTGCCAGCCCTTGCGCCTGCTTTGACTTGCGGGCGGCGTCAATATGGCCCCATTTGAGCTCGCATTCGATGCCGAATTCTTCAACGGTCCCGCGGACGATTTCATTGCCGTCCCAGCGCATCCGCCAGGCCACATCGGCAAGATCCTGCCCGTGCCGCTTGGCAAATTTCTCTTCGCCGGAAAACCCGCCGAGCAGCAGTCCGCCGCTCCGCCCCGAGGCGCCCCAGCCGATCAGATTGGCTTCGATCAGCCCCACGTGATAGCCACGCCGGGACAGATGGAGGGCGGCGGAAAGTCCGGTAAACCCACCACCGATTACCGCGACGTCGACGCGGGTTTCGCCTTCGAGGACGCGGAACATGAGGGACTTGTCCGCCGTTGCCGCGTAGTAGGATTTGACGTGCGGCGACCCGGCTTTGCGGCGGTGTGCGTATTTAGACATGAACATCCACCACGGTGCGGCCGCGGACCTGGCCGGTGAGAATTTCACCGGCCAGGCTCGGCAACTCGGAAAGCGGAACCACCTTCGTCATGGCATCGAGCTTTGCCGTGTCCAGGTCTTGCGCAAGCCGCTGCCAGGCGGCCTCGCGGCGGGCTTTGGGCGCCATCACCGAATCGATGCCGATCAGCCTGACACCGCGCAGGATGAAGGGCGCGACCGAGGCCGGCAGATCCATGCCCTGCGCCAAGCCGCAGGCGGCAACCGCGCCGTCATAGCGCATCTGGCTGAGCACGTTGGCCAGGGTAGTGCTGCCCGCCACGTCAATGGCGCCGGCCCAGCGCTCCTTGGCCAGCGGCCTCGGTGCCTCGGCAAACGGGCCCCGGTCGATCACTTCGGCGGCACCGAGCGAGGTGAGGTAGTCGGCCTCGTCCGCGCGGCCGGTCGAGGCGACCACCCTGTATCCCAGCTTGGCGAGCAGGGCCACCGCGACGCTGCCGACGCCGCCGGCCGCGCCGGTGACCAGAATTTCGCCGCTGTCGGGGGTAACCCCTTCGGCCTCCAGCGCCATGACCGCCAGCATGGCCGTGTAGCCGGCCGTGCCGATCGCCATCGCCTGCCTGGTGTCGAAGGCTTCGGGCAGATGCACGAGCCAGTCGCCGGGCACGCGGGCACGCTCGGCGTAGCCGCCGTGGTGCTTTTCGCCGACGCCCCAGCCGTTCAAAACCACTTTTTGGCCGGGCGCGAAGTCCGCATGGTCGGAGGCTGCGACGGTTCCGGCGAAATCGATGCCGGGGATCAACGGGAAGTGACGGATGATGGGCGCGGCTCCCGTCAGCGCCAGCCCATCTTTGTAATTCAATGTCGAATAATCGACATCGACCGTGACATCGCCGTCCATGAGGTCGCCGTCGGCCAGTTCGGCCATCGCGACCGATTGTCCCTCATCCGATTTGTTGACCACGAGCGCTTTGAATGCCCGGCTCATCGACGTCTCCAAGATTGTTGCGGTCTGTTTTACTCGGAAGGAGGCCAAATACAAATTAAAGTCACGGCGTCGCTTTGTCGCGACGAGACACAGTTTCCGCATGAAGGACGAAGGCGCCGGTCGGCGCCGCGATAATCGGGTCGATATCGATCCGGGTGAATTCCCGGCCCAGCGCGTCGGCCAAATCGGAAAACCGCGCGAAAGCGCCGGCCAGAGCCCGCAAATCAACCGGTGTGGGCGAATTCGGATCGCCGAGCTTCAGCCTGCCGATCAGCCGAAGGGCCCCTTGAGTATCAAACGGCGGCAAGGCGAACACCCGGTCGTCCAGCGCATCGGCGTTGGCACCGGCCACGCCGACGGACACGAGCGGCCCGAATTGTGCGTCGTTCAACATGGTTAATGATATTTCGACGCCTCCGAAAACCATCGATGACACGTGCACTTCCGCTCCATACTTGGTGGCCAATGCCTCATAGGCCTCGGTGACGGCGGCTTCGGTGTTGAGATCGCCGAGGACTCTCGCAGCCAGCGTCTCGCTGTTGATCCCACGGGCCGCCGGCTTGAGCGCCACCGGCAGCCCGATCTCTTTCGCGCGCCGCCAGGCGTCCGAGGCCGAATCGGCTATGGCGAAGGAATTGACCGGGACTTGGTAGTCAGACAGCAACAAGAGCGTCTCCATCAGGTCAAGCGGGCCGTCCTGAAGCCGTTCGCGCCAGCGTATCTTGATTTGGCCGCGCAGCGTGCGCGACCGGGCCGGTGGCCGCCGCCTGAAGTCCCGATAATCGAGCAGATGCTTGGCGCCCCGCAAAAAGGGAATCAGGCCGCCAAGCACGGGGACGCGTTCGCCTTTGGATGTCACCGCGGCGCTGCCGGACACCGCGCCTGGCAGAGCGGAGACGAGAAAGACGGGCTTATGCGCAGTGCGGGCGGCCTCGGCCGCTTTGTCCGCATGGGCAGCGAGCGTTTCGCCGGCAGCTGGCTGCGGCAGGATCACCGCGCCCATGGCGCTTTGTGCACCGAGAGCGTCCTCAAACGCGTCAGAGGTGCTGCCCTTTGCATCGGTCATCGGCACGTCCAGCTCCGCGGCCAGTCCGGCCGTCAATCGCGCCTCGAAATCGGACGTGTGCATGGCGGCGAGCCCGCCGGCTTTCGGACGGTGAGGCTGTGCGAACATGATCAGCGTTGTCGTCAGCTCTTCGAGATCGCGCGCGCGGGCAATTCCGAATCGCTCGAAAACCGCCTCGTAGGCGACGTTGCGCCCGGCTGCCAGCGCGATGATCGGAATGGCGTTGTCATTGGCCTTCTCCAAGGCGGCCAGAAACTTCCGCGGTTGCCGTAACTCGCCTATGACCAGGCCGACGACCTTTGTTTCCCGCTGGTCCAGCACCCAATCGAGGTGGTCTTCGAGTCCGACGGTCAGTTCCTGACCGCAGGCAATGGCGAGATTGAAGGTCAGCCGCTCTTCGACTTCGAGAATGGCGCGCAGGGCCGGGCCGGAGTGGCTGATCAGCGCAACGCTGCCGTCGTGGCCATGGGGCTGAGTGGGAAAGCCGGAGGCGTACACCCGGTCGCGGAAATTTAAGAGCTCCAGGTCGCCGCCGGCGCAGAGCGGGACGTTCGCTTCACCCGCCATGTCGCGAAGCCGTGTCGCCAACGACCGGTCTTCCTCGGCCCCGCCATCCATGGCCGAGAAGACCGCGACGGCGCGAACGCCTTTATCGATGGCTTGAGCCAGGCTTTCGGGCAAGTCGTCTTGGGCGATGGCCAGCATGACGTGATCGATCGGCTCGCTGATTTCGCCGAGCGATCCGACGCAATCGAGGCCCAGCACGCTGGTATGCTTTGGGTTGACGGCCCAGACCGGCCCGCTAAAGCCGGCGGCAATGATGTTGCGGGTGACCGTGTGCCCCACCACGCCCGGATCCGGGGTGGCGCCGAAGATGGCGATGCTCCGCGGCCTCAGGAGTGGGTCGAGCCAGTGCGACATGTCCCCCGTTTCCCCTTCCAATTTTGGCTCCCGCTGATAGTAATCCTGCGCCTGGAGATTATCGAGGGCCAATGAATTTCCCGTTATGCAGCTCCGGCGGTCGGAATAAAAACATGTCAGCTGAACACCCGCGTTACATCCTTAAGGTCACTTGCCCGGACGCGCTGGGCATCGTCGCGGAAGTCGCCGGCTACCTTTCCGGCGGCGGGTATTTCATTGACGAGTCGTCGCATTTCGGCGACCCGGCCACCGGCCGGTTCTTTATGCGCACCGTCTTCACGCCCACGAAAGCGGCCTTCTCGCGCAGCGACTTTGCCGCCGGGTTCGGCGGCATCGCGGAGAAATTCGGCATGGACTGGCAGGTCCATGACACGCAAGTCCTGCCGCGGGTCCTGATCATGGTGTCCCGTGCCGATCACTGCCTGAACGACCTTCTGTATCGCTACCGCACCGGCGCGCTGCGCATGGCGGTGCCGGCGGTCGTCTCCAACCATATGGATCTGGCGGGCCTCGCCGAGTGGCACAAAATACCGTTCTTCCACATCCCTGTCGCCAAGGACGACAAGCTACGCGCCGAAGCGCGGCTTCTGGAGATCATCGACGATACCAAGGCCGATCTCATTGTGCTGGCGCGTTACATGCAAATTCTGTCGGACGAGCTCTGCACCCGGCTTGCCGGCCGGGCGATCAATATCCACCACTCGTTCCTGCCGTCTTTCAAAGGCGCAAGGCCCTATCACCAAGCGCATGAGCGCGGCGTGAAGCTGATCGGGGCAACGGCCCACTACGTGACCCCGGAACTCGACGAAGGACCGATTATCGAACAGACGGTCGAACGGGTCGACCACACCAAGTCGCCGGAAGGGCTGACGGCGATCGGCCGCGATGCCGAGGCGATCACCTTAGCCAGAGCGGTCGCTTACCATCTCGATCACCGGGTATTTCTGAACGGCGAACGGACCGTGGTGTTTCGTTAGGTTGATTAAAGACCGGCGGCGCGGCGCAGCGCAGCGTTGATACGAGTCTGCCAACCCTTACCGGAGTCGCGGAAGTGGGCCAGCACGTCCTTGTCGATACGCAGGGTGATCTGCTCCTTGGTATGTCCTCGCGGACGTCCCCAAGGCGGTCCGCGCCGGGCACGAGCAAAGTCGTCGGCAGTCCATTCGCGTGTATCCGGGTCAGACGCTATGGCATCCCGGATGCGTGCGTCTTCCTCAGGCGTCGGCTCAATGATGTCGGGGAGCTTCTTCCTAGTCATAAAATGCTTCTCTCCACATTCTGATCTCCTGGGCTGTCGCCGTGCGCAGTGATATCAGGCGCAGCGTTCCGTCCCTGTCGGTTGCAACCAGCGATACCAGAACGCGGCCCATGGGCGCGGTGGCCAGCCAGCGGTACTCGCCTTCGGCAAAGCGGTCTTCAGTTTGCAGCGCAAGATCCCAGTCAATGGCCCCAGCCTCAGCGAAATCGAGACCGTGCTTGGCAATGTTGGCCAGGCGTTTGGCTTCATCCCATATGAAGTCCGGTGCGTCGCTCACTGATTAAATGTAGTTACATAAAGTTGGATTGGCAAGGTTTTTGTAACGACAAAAACGGAGTTCCGTCGGCGCATTTATGTCCCGATGGCGTCGTCGTCGGGCGCGATGAATTCCGAGGTGACGTGCATGAACTTGCCGTTCCTGAGGATCGGAATCGTGTCGAAGGTCCGAAAGCTGAGAGCGTGGCCGGCGCTTCCCTCCAGGTTTGCCCAAGCGGCGCGCACATGGTCTTCGAAGGGCACCGCGTCAGCGTCCTTCAAGACGACGTCGAGACGATAATTCTCGTCCTTGTCCTGATGGATGCGGTAGCCGCGGAGCGGCAGGGACATGTCTTTCGGCAGAGTCTCCATCACGCCCCTGAGCCCATCGATCAGGACCTCGCTGCCCCGGGGCAGGGGGGCGACCCGCGCCCGGCGCCTGACGGGGTCGGCAAACATCGGGCCGATCGTCCGTCCGCAGGCGCAGGGACCGGTAACCGCAACCGCTAGATCGCCCGTATCGTAGCGGATCAGGGGCATGGCGTAGTTATTTAAATCCGTGATCAGCATGCGGCCGGTCTCTCCGGCTGCCACGGGCATGCCGTCATCGTCGACGATCTCGACAAAGGCATGTTCCGCATGCGTGTGGTAACGCCCGCCTTCCGGGCATTTGGCGGCCACGAGGCCGACCTCGTTTTGCCCGTAATTCTGAAACAGCGGTGCCCCGAAAATCGCCTCGACCCGGGCCTTCATTCCCGGCGTCAACGTCTCGCTGATGGCCACGTTGCCGCGCAGATAGTCGGGCGGCTGACGGCTCTGATAAGCCAGTGCCAGGTGCTCCTGCATGGCCGCGGCGGCGGTCAGGTAATCGGGCCGATGGCCCTCCAGCCATGCCGCGCATTCGTCAGGCGGATTGGTTTTGTCGAAGGCGATGAAGGGGCCGGTAACGAAATAGAAGCCGACGACCGGCCAGGCCGCATCGCGAAATGTCTCGCCGGGACGGATGGGCCGCCCGTCAGGCATCTTCGGGATGTCCCCACTAAACCGCACCCACGCCATCGTGCCGGCCGGGTCGAAGCGGAACCAGCGCAACTCGCGCTGTTTAAACAGGCCGAACAGCAACCGCGATCGCAAGGTCCGGGCGATCCGCGTCGGCGCGCCCGAGGTTCCGGAGGATTCTGCGTATCCGCCATCCTCTTCCCCACGGGGCAGCCGCTCCGCATGCAGCCGACGGAATTCACGATGTTGAATCTCTTTTGTCAAAATCGGTAGCCGCGGCCAGTCGGCGA